>JAUWEU010000072.1 GCA_030608125.1 Dehalococcoidia bacterium | reverse complement strand
CACCCATTTCTGCCTATGCTGAGGTGATAGCATCTAAGGTTATTACTAAATGCCGGGAGTTAAAGTTAGCCTTGCCGCGGCTTATCATTGAGCCGGGAAGGTCAATAGTGGGTGCGGCTGGGGTGGCACTATATAAGGTGGGTGTGGTCAAGGACATACCGGGGGTCAGGTGCTATGTCTCGGTAGATGGTGGTATGGGTGACAATATCCGTCCTGCCCTTTATGGGGCTAAATATGAAGCAGTGGTGGCTAATAAGATGCAGGCAAAGGAGGTAAAGGAGATTACTATCGCTGGCAAGTTTTGCGAGTCGGGCGATATCTTAATTAAGGATATTGCTCTGTCCCCGGTTTTAGCCGGTGATATTATTGCCGTACCCAGCTGTGGTGCATATTGCCTACCGATGGCTAGTAACTATAACACCTCACTTAAGCCAGCGATTGTTCTGGTCAATAAAGGTGAAGCACGCCTTATTCGGCGCCGGGAGACCTTTGACGACCTGACCAGGTGTGATTTAGTTTAGAAGGTAATCGGGAGATTTTAGGGTGTGGCAGGTAGTTGGTCAAACCAAGGCTGTTTCCTTACTCCAGCGTAGCTTGGAAAGGGAAGCGGTGGCTCATGCTTATCTTTTGATTGGTCCTGCTCATGTGGGTAAAATGACTCTGGCTCTAGATTTGGCTAAGGCGTTAAACTGTGAGGCATCTGAGCCCCCCTGTGGGGTTTGTGACTCATGTCAGAAAATAGCTTTAGCCAAGCACGCTGACGTTCAGATTATAGGCTTGACCAGGGACGGGAATTCGGCTGAGACTAAGCCTCGGGTAGAAATCAGTATTGACCAGATTAGGCAGATGCAGCACTCAGCCAGCTTACCGCCTTTTGAAGGTAGGTGTAAGGTATTTATTATTGACGGGGCTGAGCTCTTGTCAAATGAAGCTGCTAATTGCTTGCTTAAAACCTTGGAAGAGCCGGTGGGAAAGGTAATTTTTATTTTGCTAACCGCTAATGAGAGGTTACTGCCAGCCACTGTTATTTCTCGGTGCCAGCGACTGGAGTTACCCCCGTTAGCAGCTACCGAGGTAGAGGCTACCCTTAATAGTCGCTGGGGTGTTGAGCCACAAAAGGCTAGACTTCTGGCTAGGCTTTCCCACGGCTGTCTGGGTTGGGCACTATCGGCCGCCCATAATGGTGGCTTGCTTGAGCGGCGTGCCGAAAGAATGGACAGATTGCTTAATGTCATTGATGCTGATTGTGAGGAGCGTTTTGCCTATGCTACCCAGTTGGCGGCTCAGTTTAGCCAAAACAGGGGATTAGTCCAAGAGATTCTGGATTTATGGCTTGATTATTGGCGTGATCTGCTATTAATTAAGGCAGGCTGTGATGATACCATTACTAATGCTGATATGTTAGCTACGCTTGTTGACCAGGCCAAGGGTTATAGTTTAGTTCAAGTAAAGAGCTTTATTAATAGCCTTCAAGCGGCTGAGGAACAGCTTAGACAGAATGCCAATCCGCGACTGGTGCTGGAGGTGTTAATGCTTAGTATACCCAGGAGAGGTAGGTAAAGAGTGGCTGAGATTGTTGGCATACGTTTCAAGAGAGCTGGTAGAGTATACTATTTCGACCCGGCAGGTATTGAACTGGAGGTAAATGACTGGGTAGTGGTTAAGACAACACGCGGGCTAGAGCTAGGATACGTGGTCATTTCTCCAAAGCAGGTATTGGACAGTGAGGTGACCGGACCATTGAAGTCGGTAGTGCGCAAGGCAGAACCCGAGGATATTAAGCGTGCCCAGGAATTTGAAAGTAAGAGTAGAGAGGCTCTAGCTAAGTGTGGTGAGCTGATTGCTAAACTACAGCTATCAATGAAGCTGCTATCTGCTGAATACGACCTTAGTGGTAAGCGACTTACCTTTTTCTTTAGTGCTGCTGAGAGGGTTGATTTCCGTGAGCTGGTTAGGGAGTTAACCAACCATTTCAAAGTACGGGTGGAATTACGCCAAGTAGGGCCTAGAGATGAAACCAAGCTGCTAGGTGGCTTTGGCAGGTGTGGTCGTCCGCTATGTTGTATGAGCTTTTTAAGTGAGTTTGCCCCTGTTTCTATTAAAATGGCAAAGGAGCAGGATTTACCTCTTAACCCGGTGAAGATAGCCGGTATTTGTGGTCGCTTGATGTGCTGCTTGGGCTATGAGAGTGAGCTATACCATGTTTTGAGGGGGAGATTGCCCAAGGTGTGACAGCAAGTGTCTACTCCTATGGGGGCAGCTCGTGTGGTTGGGGCTAATCCATTGAAGGAAACAGTTTTGGTTGAGCTAGAGAGCGGGGCGACTGTAGAATTGCCTCTCAGTGAGATTACTATTGAGGCTGAGCATCCCCACCAGCGGTGAAAAGGGTTTGAGTTGTTATTGATTGCTGGTTAGTTTCCAGTGGGGAGGTATTTTTGCCATTCACTCTGGGTTTGCAGGTAGTGATAGGGGATATAGAAGGGGAGGCTACCGTGTGGTGGAGAGGGGTGGCGAATTAATTTCATTCCAGCTTCGTGTGGAGTTTTGCCTGCCTTACGACGATTACAAGATATACAGGCGCTGGCCACATTTTCCCAGGTGTGTTGACCACCTCGGTGTCGTGGGATAACATGGTCTAAGGTAAGTTGCCGAGTTTCCTTACCACAATACTGGCAGGTGTAGTGGTCACGGTTGAAAACCTCAAGGCGAGTCAGCTTTCTCTCAGGTCGGGGGCGCTTAATCATATAAGCTAGTCGAATCACCGAGGGCAGGGGGAAGGTGCAATTGGCTGAGTGGATAAATCCTGAACCATTCTCTAGCATCTCAGCCTTGCCTCGATAAATTAACACTACCGCTCGCCGGGCTCGACATATATTGAGTGGCTCATAGCTCTGATTTAGCACTAGGACAGGAAGATTTATCATGTCTAAGACTTCTTTCCACACAAGGTTTTTTATTTTACTAAAAAACTTCTGACTATGCAAGCTTGGGTTTGGGCTTCTTAGCTCCAGCGCCCTTTCTTGCCACCGCGAGTTATTTTCTTTCGGCTAGATGTTGCATCAGTTCGGTAGTCAGGGGCCTTAATCTCAAATATCATGCTGAGTTTAGGGTCAACAAAACGAGAACTAATTGGAGTGTCAATTTCATCCGTTGAGCAGCGGGTGGTAATTACCGTCGCCAGCCGGGCATTATAGCGGAAGTTGATAACTTGGTAGAGCTTTTCCTGTGCCCAGGGGGTGGTTGTCTGCTCACCAAAGTCGTCTAGGATGAGTAGAGGAGCGGTCTTTACTCTTTCAAATAGCTGGTCATAGGATACCTTGCTCTCGGGGCTGAAGGTGGAGCGTAGATGGTCAAGGAAATCAGGCACCACCACGAATAAGGCTGGCTTGTTAGCTTGATAGCGATAATTAACGATGGCTGCTGCCAGGTGGGTTTTACCACAGCCGGTAACCCCTTGTAATACAAGCCAGCCTTCGGGTGATTTAGCAAAGTCAAGGGCAAGGCGGAATACCTTCTCCAAGTTCTCACGTTGCTCGGGTAGTAGATTAACCCGCCGCCAGTCAAATTTGTCAAAGGTCATACTTTTTTGTAGCTCAAACTCTGGCCCCCAGCCATATTCTAATGATTCTAACGAGGCTTGTTTTTCCTCAACCACGTATATATGACATAAATTAGGGTCGGTTAGACGGGTGCGTATTCGGTCTTCTAGCTGCTCAATGGGGACAATAGTAACAATTACGGTAGGTAGTTCACTATTAAAGCGATGATTTAGTAATTGCTCCAGTTTTTCTTTAGCCCAGGGTGTACCAGTTTGAGCACCTAAATCGTCTAAGACTAATAATGGAGCATTACGCACTTGGTTAAAGAATTCATCATAGACAATTTCACTATTGGGGCTAAAGGCAGAACGCAGGTGGTCCAGGAGGTCGGGGGTGGTGATAAAGAAAACAGGATAACCATGGCTAAGGCACTCGTTGGCGATAGCCGCTGCCAGGTGCGTCTTGCCGCAGCCATCGGGACCAACCAGGATTAACCATCCTTTGGGTTGGCTAGCAAATGTTTTGGCTACCTCGTAAGCACGGGCAAATTGCTCCTGATTGATAGGATTTCCGCTTCTCCCTTGAGGGGATAGGTTGTCAAAGGTGAAGCGAGTTAGCGAGCCCAGGTTACTATATCGTAGTAAGCGGGCTTGGCGCTCTTTATCTAATTCTCCTCGGGTGCACCGGCAGGCAATAACTTGGCTAAAATCCGGTTTCCCTGAGGGTAGACGAGGATGAACAAATCCTGCCCCGTTACAAATAGGACAGACTGAACCTGGTGGGGCTTCTTCTGATTCTTCAGCGCCAGACCATATGTCCATATTTTTGCTTGGCGTATTTATCTGGGTCTGTCTTTTTAAAATCTCGCTTATATGCTCCACTGTCTTTTCCTTCTGATGACCAGCGCTCTAAAATCCGGGCAATATATCGCCAGTTTCGTTTGTTAAGGGAAACCGCCTCCTTGATGGCATCCTTAATCCAAGCTACAGGGTATAATTTCTTGGCCTCACGTAGTTCTTCAGCAATCATCGGGGTTAGCATGCCGATGTT
>JAUWEU010000040.1 GCA_030608125.1 Dehalococcoidia bacterium | reverse complement strand
CGTAGGAGTCTGGGCCGTATCTCAATCCCAGTGTGGCTGGACATCCTCTCAAACCAGCTACCGATCGTCGCCTTGGTAAGCCATTACCCTACCAACTAGCTAATCGGACGCAAGCCCCTCCTTAAGCGCCCTAAGGCTTTAGTGATGAAGCCTTACCTCCATCACCACATAAGGTATTAGCTCTAATTTCTCAGAGTTATCCCCTACTTAAGGGCAGGTTGCTTACGCGTTACTCACCCGTTTGCCACTAATCACCGAAGTGACCCGTTCGACTTGCATGCATAAGGCACGCCGCCAGCGTTTATCCTGAGCCGGGATCAAACTCTCCAACAAAAATTTACTTCGCTTAAACCTTCCTTCCGCTATCCAATTGTTAAGGTGCTACTGACTAAATTCAGTATATTAAATATATCACAATCCCACCATCTTGTCAACATACAATACTTATTGTATTTAGACTATTTGTATTTAGACTATAGTCTTATCCTAGTATAGAAGCTAAAATTCATCAAGGTGCTGTACTAGATAGTCTATCAACCTCACCCCTTTTATTTACCCCAAAAAATCTTGATTTTTGGGCACCCCGGAATAACCACCCAGGAAAAGCGAAGATTTTCCTGGGTACCCAATTTGTGGGGACCCCGTATTCGCCTCTCTTTGACTTTCCTTGCTCCGGGGTAGTGATGAGGGAGTTTAGAGAGGCGTAGCCCCTTCAAAGAAATTATCTTCCCCTTCCCCTTATCAAGGGGAAGGGGATTAAGGGGATAGGGTCAATAAACGGTCTTTGTACTAGATTGTTTATTTTAAATTGACAACCAGCTTGATGTCTCAGTAAACTAAGTGGCTATGACTCATATTGAAGCTATTGGTCGCCAGCTAGCTGAGGCAGTTAAAGGATATGGTGCCGATTATATTGAGGCTCACCTTGAGCAGAGCCAGACCAGCCACATTATCTACCGGGGAAGGGATTTAGAGTCTATTGACAGGGCAACGGCTAGCGGGGGAAATGTGCGAGCCCTAGTAAGGGGTGGCTGGGGCTTTGTCAGCTTTAATAACCTGGATGAGCTACCAGCTAAAGTAGAGCTGGCGGTGAAGCAAGCCCAATTTGTAGGCAATGAAGAAAGCAAATTGGCTCCAGTAAAACCAGTGGTTGATATTGTGCCCAGTGAGATAGATAGAAATCTAATGACTATTCCCTTAGCTGAGAAGAAAAAGTTACTGGATGAGTATAATGCTCTTATCTGGCATACTCCAAAGCTCCAGACATCTATTATCAGCTACGGTGATAGCCATAAAAAGGTCATCTTCACTAATTCATTAGGTAGCTATATTGAGCAGGAAAGGGCGGATATTACTCTGCGCCTGACTGCTATAGCCATAGATGGCAGTGAGGTGCAACAGGTAGGGTTGAGCCTGGGTAGTAAGGGTGATTTTAGCCAAATCCAGGGTCTCCACCATCAAGTAGAGCAGATGTCACAGCTTGCCGTGGAGCTATTATCAGCACCACAGGTAAAGGGAGGAGAATATACGGTGGTATTGGACCCGGTTCTGGCTGGGGTTTTCGTTCACGAAGCCTTTGGTCATCTGTCAGAGGCTGATTTTGTTTATGAAAATGAGCGCTTACGCCAGATTATGATTATAGGTAAGAAATTTGGCACTACCGAGCTTAATATTGTTGATGGTGCGGCTATACCGGGACTGCGAGGCAGCTATAAGTATGACGATGAAGGGGTGCCAGCCACTAAAACCTACCTTATCAGGGAGGGCAAGTTAGTCGGCAGGCTTCATTCCAGGGAAACTGCCGCCAAGATGGGGGAAAAGCCTACGGGTAATGCCAGAGCCATTAATTATCGCTACCCACCTATCGTTCGCATGACCAACACCTATATTGAGCCAGGGTCAGCCTCTTTTGAGGATATAATAGGTGACATTAAGGAAGGGGTATACGCCAAGAACTGGTATGGTGGCACGACCAGTATGGAGATGTTTACCTTCTCTGCCGGTGAAGCCTATATGATTCGCCACGGCAAGCTCGCTGAAGCAATACGACCGGTGGTGCTTACCGGCAATGTGTTCGCTACTCTTAACAATATAGATGCTATTGGTAATGACTTGGAGATGAACCAGGGTGGTGGCTGTGGCAAGGGAGGGCAGGTACCCCTGCCTGTTTCCAATGGCAGCCCCCATATCCGAATTCGCCATTGCTTGGTCGGAGGCAGGTAGGATGGAGAATATCCTAGCTCAAGCTAAAAAAGCAGCTGAGGAAGTCGAAGTCTTCATGGTCTCCTCGGAGGAGATACCAGTCCAATTTGAAGCCAATCGCCTGAAGCATATTCAAAGTAAGCAGAGCCGCCGCCTGGCTCTGCGTATTGTTAGACAAGGCAAGATTGGCTACTCAGCTACTACCGAGCTAGGCGATAGCCAAAGGCTGGTCAATAATGCCGTGGAAACAGCCCAGTTCGGCATGCCGGCTAAGTTTGACTTTCCTTCTCTAGTCTCCTATCCCCGAGTTGAGGTCTTTGACTCCGATATGGAGTCCGTATCCATAGAGGAAATGGTCAGGCTTGGTGAAGAACTCATAACCATGGTCAGGGGTCATACCCCGGAAATTGTATGCCAGGTTGGAGTGCTCAAGAGCATAACCTCAGTTCGTATTATAAATTCTCGTGGTGGTCAGGCAAATTATAGAATAAGCACCTTTGGCCTGGGTATTGAGGGTAGTCTAATCCGTGACACCGATATGCTCTTTGTCGGCGAAAGTCAAAGCTCTTGCCACCCTATATTAGGGTCTGAGGCGGTAGCTGAGACGGTAATACAGCAGCTTGAGTTAGCCAAAAACCGAGCCTCGGTGCCAAGCAAGTCACTGCCGGTCATCTTTACCCCTAATGGGGTAGCTAGTGCCTTAATCCTACCCTTAATGACGGCTTTCAATGGCAAGATAGTTCTGGAAGGAGCTTCACCGATAGGCAATAGGCTTGGTCAGCTGGTTTTTGATAAAAAGCTATGGCTATGGGATGACCCCACTATAGCCTACCGTCCGGAAAGCCGTCCCTGTGATGATGAGGGAATACCGAGTCAGCGTACCCCCCTTATTGAACAAGGGACAGTAGCCAACTTTATTTATGACCTGCAAACCGCTGCCCTTGCCCATACTCAAAGCACCGGTAATGGCAGTAGAAATCGTGGATTGCCAGCTCCCTCACCCAGCGCCTTTATTATTGCCCCGGGCAATACTACCTTTGATGAGATGGTAAACGATATGAAGGAAGGGCTAATTATTGAGCAACTTATGGGAGCCGAACAGGGTAATATTTTAGGCGGTGATTTTAGTGGTAATGTTCTTTTAGGTTATAAGGTGGAAAGTGGTAAAATAGTAGGCAGGGTTAAGGATACTATGGTTTCAGGGAATGTTTATCAGATTCTTAAACAGATTATAGCCGTTGGCAGTGATACTAAATGGGTAGGTAGCTTTTTGCAGACGCCATACCTCTACTGCCCCAGCCTGTCGGTGGCGAGTAAGTAGGTCGATTATTAAGGTAGATTGAAGGGGCGAAGCCCCTCTAAAGAAATTATCTTCCCCTTGATAAGGGGAAGGGGATAAAGGGGATGGGGTTACCTATAACCAGTAAGAGACGGTTTAGTAGCTCAAACTGTCATTGCGAGCCCTTCGCTTCGTGTCATTCTGAGCGTAGCGAAGAATCTCATGGCGCTCAGGACAGGCTCCGCGAAGCAATCTCACTATTGCTTTCAAAGATTGCTTCGGCACCTCGTGCCTCGCAATGACAGCTAAACAGCCTCAGTAATAAAGAGAGGTATAGTGGAATGAAGGATTTAGTTAAGCTTTATGCCAGCCCCAAGCTTAATTCACCAGTTATGCTGGCTGCCTGGCCTGGTGTCGGCAATGTGTCAATCATAGTAGCTACATATTTGAGAAGAAAGCTGGACTTTACAGAACTAGGGGAAATCGAGGCATTTCATTTCTTTAACCCTATTGGGGTGGTGGTTAAGGACAATGTAGTAGAAGCACCGCAGTTCCCACTGAGTAGGTTCTACTACTGGAAAAATGAGGGTGAGGGAAGTGATATAATATTATTCATCGGTGAAGACCAACCAGCTGCTAAGAGCTATGAGCTGGCTAATTGTGTCCTTGATGTGGGAGAAAGGTTTCAGGTTAAGAGGGTATATACCTGTGCTGCGGCTTTGACCCGCATTCACCACACCGAACAGCCCAGGGTCTGGGGGGTAGCTACCAGCCAGCATCTGACTGGGGATTTGGCAAGGTATGACTTGGTGCAAAGGGGCAACCTTCGTATCTCAGGCTTGAACGGGCTACTGCTGGGCGTAGCCAAAGAGAGGGATATTGAGGGTATCTGCCTGCTAGGTGAGGTGCCTATGTATGCCACTCGAATACAGAACCCAATGGCTGCCCTGGCTATACTCAACATTCTGACTAAAATGCTAGATATTGAAATTGATATGGGGGAGTTAGCCCAGTTAGCTAAGGAGACAAAGGAGAGAATGAGGCAAGTAGCCGCTGAGGCTATGGGAGAGTATATAGACTACTTTACCGAGCCTATCTGGGAGAAGGGGGAAGAGGAGGAAGAGGAAGAGGAATAGAACTCTGGAGCCCATTATGTCATTGTCCATTGAGGAGACTATTATTGACCTAGCTAACGGTGACAAGCCGTTATCCAGAGCAAGGCTAACCGAACTATCAAACCTGAGCTCGGAAGGGGTGGAGTTTCTTAGCCGAGTATGGGCGTCCATTGGGTCAAAACGGCGACAGCAAATTATATATCGACTGGTCGAGCTGGCTGAGGATAATTTTGAGCTCAACTTTGATAGCATCTTCAAGAATTGCCTGAAAGACAAAGATGCTGAGGTGCGGAGCAAGGCTATTGAAGGTCTGTGGGAAAGTGAAGAGGCGTCTCTAATTAACCCCTTAATTAATCTACTAAAGTATGATAGCTCGGAGAAGGTCCAAGTGGCAGCAGCTACAGCACTGGGCAAGTTTGCTATGTTAGCCGAGCATAAAAAGCTACGCTCCTGTCACACGTCCAAGCTTGAGGAGGCGTTACTTAGTGTGATTGGTGATGAAAGCAAGCCTATAGATGTCAGGCGCCGGGCACTGGAGGCGGCTGCCCCGTTAAGCTTACCCCAGGTGAAGAAGGTCGTCATGGAAGCCTATCAAAGTCATAATGCTAAACTTAGAGCTAGCGCTGTTTATGCTATGGGTAGGAGCTGCAACCGTTCTTGGCTACTTATACTGCTGAAGGAGCTAGCTAATGCTGATACTGAAATACGCTATGAGGCAGTCGGGGCATGTGGTGAGTTGGGGGAAGAAGAAGCCATCCCTTATCTCATAGAGCTTATAAGTGACCCAGATACTGATGTCCAACTGGCTGCTATCCAGGCGCTAGGTAAGATAGGTGGTAGTGAGGCTAGAGAATGCTTGGAGGAGTGCCGAAATAATCCTAGTGAGGTAGTCCAGGAGACAGCAGAGCAAGTCCTGGAGGAGCTAAAGGCAGTGGAAGCTCCATTCTCTTTTGAAGTTTAAAATTTTAAGGGGACGTATGATTACCGGCAACAAGGTTATACTTCGTGACAAAAGGCTAGCTGATGCCCGAGATGACTACACCTGGCAGACCGACCCTGAGTTAGCTGGACTTGATGCTGTCCCGCGGCTAGCTACTTCTTTCTCTCAGTATCTATTAGATTACACTATTGAACTGCGTTACTCTTCTCCATTTAGACGCCAATTCGCCATAGATACCTTGGACGGCAAGCACATTGGCAATTGCGTGTATTATGGCATTAACGAGACTAAGGGTGAAGCCGAACTGGGCATTATGATTGGCAACCGTGACTACTGGGATAAGGGTTATGGTAGTGATGCCGTAGCCAGCTTACTCAACCATATTTTCCGTGGGACAAACCTCAAGCGAGTCTATCTGAAGACCTTGGACTTAAACCAGAGGGCACAAAAATGTTTCCAAAAATGCGGATTTACACCATACGGGTACCTGAATAGGGACGGATATAGTTTTGTGCTTATGGAGATACACCGTAACCAGTGGGGGGAAAAGGGCAAACAGGAATTTAAAGTGGCTTCAGCCTCTAGCCGGCAAAGTGACCAGAGCCTTTCCTGATATAGTCTTTTCTCCCTTTGCATTCTCTACCCAGAGGTTACACTCTATATAGTGCTCGCCATCTTCAACATACTTCTTATTTACCTTTCCCTTACAGATAAGAGCCTGACCGGGAAAGTTCACACTCTTATAACTACATGTTAGTTTCCTGAAGCTGCCTTGCTCTCCTATCCAATCAGTCATTAGCTGACCCAGGAAACAACCTATCAGTTGACCGTGAACGATAACACCAGGTAATCCCTTACTCAGAGCAAAATCCTTATCATAGTGGATGGGATAATAATCACCAGATGCCCCAGCCCACATCACCAACTGACGAGTTGTAGGCTGCTTGACCAAGGGGGTGATTTCACTACCCACCACTATATCTTCATAATAGAGTTGCTCACTCATACTCTCTCCTTTTAGTAGCTAACAACCATTTGGCGGCACTTGGCTACCAGCTCTTGTCTCTGGTTTATATAGGTTATTTCAAAGCTGATAAACGCCGTTCTACCCTTCTCGCCTTGCCGCTGACGAATATTGGTTATTTTAGTGGTAGCGGTTACCACATCTCCTGGTCTGATGGGCTGATAACACTCAAGCGTAGTGTCACCATGAAGTATAGTTCCAGAAGGGATTGAGGCTAATATCTGCTGCTGAATCTGTTCAAAGCCTATGGTCAATATAAAGGTTGGGGGAGCAACAATGCCACCATACCTGCTTTTCCTGGCATGCTCCTCATTCTGCCACAAGGGATTGGGGTCATCAATAGCTTGGACAAACCG
>JAUWEU010000009.1 GCA_030608125.1 Dehalococcoidia bacterium | reverse complement strand
GTGTTCAGTATTGAGGAAGTAAAAGTCCTCGGCTACTCCATCTCTATCCAATACAATATGGAGGATAGTTCCCCGCCGTGCAGCCATCTCCAGGGCGGTACGCAGCACCTCGCCGGGTGGCTTAGCTGCCTGTCTGAGGCTACTCATCAGGCTGGCATTACCTAAAAGCTCTCTATAGGTGGTGAAACGGGGATAGCCTTTTTTTGGGTAAAGTACCTCAAAAATATGGAGGGTTAACTTTAGCTCAGTAATATCGCTGATTTGGGGTAATAGGGCGCTGAAGAAAAGATTGGGTAGGGGGGTAAACTGCATCTTGGCTGGGAAACCCTTAAACTGCTCCATAGTTTACTTGCTCTTCTTTAGCTTGATAGCCTCGAACTTAGCTATCAGAATCTGAAGTGAAGTTTAAATGCTTCATAATAAACTTGGCTCTTCACGAGTAATATTATCAAACTTAGCCAGGTTGTGCATAAAACGCAATTTTACTTGACCGGTAGGTCCATTGCGGTGCTTGGCAATTATGATATCAGCAATCTGGCGTGGATAGTCTTTATCAGGGTGTAGGTTTTGCCATTCGTCTACGGTATAGTAGTATTCATCTCGGTAGATAAATAGAACAACATCGGCATCCTGTTCAATGGTGCCGCTTTCACGCAGGTCAGAGAGTTGGGGTATGTGTAAAGCTCGCCACTCCACCGCCCGGCTGAGCTGTGATACGGCTAGCACGGGCACATCAAGCTCACGAGCTAATGCCTTAAGCGAACGGGAGATAAAGCTAATCTCCTGGACCCGGCTTTCTCCTCTTCCATCTCCCTGCATCAGTTGCAGGTAGTCAACGATAATAAGGTTGATGCCACGCTCATAGTGGAGGCGGCGGGCTTTGCTTCGCATCTCTACTACTCGGAGTTGGGGGGAATCATCAATATAGATTGGTGCTTCAGACAGGCAACCGGTAGCCTCCATAATCCGTTTCTCCTCTTCCTCATTGGGAAGACCAAGACGAAGCCGCCTTGAATTGACCCCCGATTCACTAGCCAGCATACGTAGCACCAGTGGCTCTCTTGCCATCTCCAGGCTGAATAGAGCCACGCAAGCCCCTTGCTCTACAGCAGCATTTCTGGCGATAGTAAGGGCAAGGCTTGTTTTACCCATACTGGGTCTGCCAGCAATAATAATCAGGTCAGAACGCTGAAATCCGCCTAAGAATTCATCTAGACCAGTAAAGCTAGATAGCACGTAAGTGATTAGCTCCTTGGGGTAACCTTCTGCCTCTGGGGCAGGAGCAGCGGTTTCAAAGTACTTGTCTAGCACTTGGCGGATGTGGACGAAGTCTCGTGGGCTCTGCCCGTGACGGAGCCTAAATAGCACATCCTCAGCTCTACTAAGGCTGGCATCAACATCAGGGTCGGCTTGATAACCTATTGCCGCAATTTGCCTTGCAGCGGTAATCAAGCGGCGCATTATTGATAGGCGAAAAACAATTCTAGCATAGTGCTCAATATCAAGGGAGGTAGGGCAATTGGATATTAAGCGACTTAAACAGGCAGCACCGCCACATGCCTCTAGTTTTTCTTGTCGAGCCAGCTCTTGAGCTACTGTAATCTGGTTTATTGCCTCATCGTGCTGGTAAAGCGATAGGCATGCTCCATATATCCATTGACTTTGTTCATGATAGAAGTCTTCCTGCTGAAGGAAGGTAGCAATTTTATAGATAGCGGCACCATCTATCAGCAGTGAACCGATAACTGCTTCCTCAGCATCAATATCATGTGGCGGCAATTTTTCGCCATACACTTTAGTCTGTTTCCTTTTCGGTAACGGTAACCTTAATTTTGGGCATTATATCCTTAGCTAGCCTAATGGCTATTTCATAGTTACCAAGTTGACGGATAGGCTCAGCTAACTCTACCTTCCTTTTGTCAATAACTAATCCAGCGCTGTTGTTTAGCTCGGAAGCAATATCGGCACTGGTTATTGAGCCAAACAGACGGTCCTTGGCACCAACTCGAGCTTTCAGGATAATCTCTTTACCTTCTAGCTGCTGAGCTAGTTTAACTAGTTCAGCCTGGGTATCAGCCTGACCCTGGACTTTCATTTTGAGCTGTGTGATGCTAGCTGGAGACCCAGCTAACAAGGCTAGCTTTTTGGGGATGAGAAAGTTCCTGCCGTAGCCACTAGCTACTTCTTTTATCTCACCGGCTCTAGCCACATTGGGCACATCTTGCAGGAAAATAACCTTCATAATCTCCCTTTTATAATTATACTTCATCTGGTGGTGAAGTGAAAGGTTATCAGGCAAGAAACTTTTGGGCATAGATGGTAGCGGTAGCGCCATCACCGGCAGCAGTTATGGCTTGCCGGGCAGAGTTTTGGCGTATATCGCCAGCGGCAAAAATACCGGGTATCTCGGTCTCCATCTTGTCATTGGTAATAATATGACCAGCCGGGTCCAAAGGCAAAATGCCCTTGAGATAGTCAGTGTTAGGTTTGAGCCCGATAGATATGAAGATTCCGGCTACATTCAGGGCAGATTTTTCTCCCGTTTTCATCTGACGGAGCTTGATTCTTTTAACTACATCTTCGCCCTCAATTTCGTCAACTATGCTATCCAACAGGAATTGTATTTTGGGTTCAGCGAAAGCTTTTTCCTGTATAATACGACTGGCGCGGAGCTGGTCACGACGGTGTATCACGATTACCTTGGAGGCAAACTTGGCAAGATGAAGGGCTTCAGTAATAGCAGCATCGCCACCACCCACTACAGCTACTGGCACCTCCCTGAAGAAGGCGGCATCACAGGTAGCACAGTAGGAGACCCCTTTACCGGTAAATTTCTCCTCTCCAGGTATGCCTAATTTGCGTCGTTCTGAGCCGCTGGCTATAATCACTGCTTTAGCTATAAAGTTGCCTTCGGTCGTCTTTATCTCTTTTTGCTCCTCTCCGAGCTCAATGCCAGTAGCCTCAGCGATAATGGTTTTTAGCCCATATTTTGTCGCCTGCTGGTGCATTAACTGACCCAGCTCAAAGCCGCTAATGCCTTCAGGAAAACCGGGGTAATTATCTACCCGCTCGGCATTTACTATCTGACCACCGACCAGCCCCTTTTCTATCAGCAAGCTATTTAGCCTGGCTCTTGAGGTATAAAGTCCGGCGGTAAGTCCAGCCGGACCTCCGCCTATAATAATTACCTCATACTCTTTATTCATGGTTTAATTTCTATCTCGGCGTCGATAGCATCTAGTAACAGGCGAATATCAAATTGCCCTGAAATTCTAGGCTCACCATTAATAACCAGTAGCGGTAAGGACAATTTGATATTCCTGACTCGTTGCTTCAATTCTGAGGTATAGTGATTAGTTACAGGTTTAGCCAGGTCAAGGTAGTCTAATTGTATTTTGCCCCCGAACCTGTCTCTAATTCGCTGGCTAGCTAGGGCAATGACTTCTGGTGAAGACCAATCTACCCCGCAGTGAACCTGGCACTTCTCCACCTTACTATCATCGACGATGGTAATTTGAATAGCGTGTTTATTCAAGAGCAGCGTCCAAATCTCGCTTTAGTTCTGCTTTGGGTTTATAGCCAACTATTTGTGAGAAGGGCAACCCATTCTTGAAGATGATGAGATTGGGAATCGCCATTATGCCATATTTGGCAGCAGCCTTTTGGTGCTGGTCAACATCTATCCTGGCGATGGTTACTCTGCCATTATACTCCTCAGCCAGATCATCTAGTATTGGGGCAATCATAAGGCATGGCCGGAACCAGGGTGCCCAGAAGTCCACCACCACTGGTGTCTCTGATTGTAGTACGATTTGATCGAAGTTGCCGTCATTTATTGTAATCGGTTTATTCATAGCTCTCCTCCCTGATTATCTGTGAGATACCTCGCTCTACTATCTGTTTGGCTAAACCAATGGCATTTTTGATAGCCCTGGCTTGACTACGTCCGTGAGCCATAATGATATTTCCATTTACCCCCAGCAGACATGACCCACCATATTCTCTGTAGTCCATTCTTTTTACCAAGGAACCTAAGCCTACATCATAGAGCAAGGCGCGCCCATGAAGGCGATAGGCACTGGAAATAAGCTGCCCTACTTGTCGCAGATTTATAAAGGTGTCGCCTAAACCTTCAAGAGTCTTGATTACTATATTTCCGGTGAAGCCATCGGTAACGATGATGTCTACGGTTCTTTTGGGTATGTCTTGTCCTTCTATATTGCCAATAAAGTTTAAATTGGTCTTTTTGAGAAGCTTATGGCTTTCCTGAGTTAAGCGATTGCCCTTGGTTTCCTCTTCACCATTGCTGAGTAAGCCAATTCGTGGTGAGCTGATGCCGAGAATCTCTTTAGCGTAGATAGTGCCCAGTTGAGCAAATTGAACCAAAAAACTGGGTCGGCAATCGGCATTGGCACCAGCATCAATAAGAAGAATGGGGGCAGTGGCGTTGATGTGAAGGAGACTGCCTAGGGCAGGGCGTTGGATACCCTTTACTTTCCCCAAATTGAGAAGGGCGGCACCGACTACCGCTCCGCTATTGCCGGCGGAGACAAAGGCTGAAGCAGTGCCATTCTTTATCATGTTAATGCCAACTACTATTGAAGAATCTGGCTTCTTGCGGATAGCCTTGAGCGGTGACTCACCAAGCTCAATAGTCTGGCTAGCCTCGACAATAGTGATGCCCGGTTTGTTT
Source organism: Dehalococcoidia bacterium (assembly GCA_030608125.1). The sequence goes on along the minus strand of JAUWEU010000009.1, from coordinate 6,277 downwards.
AAATAGCGACCTGCCAGCACATGGAGTATGGATTTCTTGCCTACCAGAGCAATATCCACCTTGTACTCCTGGGCTGCTTTTATGACTCCCTTAACTATTTCGTGGGGAGCATACTCCCCACCGGCGGCATCAACGGCAATTATCATCTACTTTCTCGGTTAAAGTTTTTAACTGCTGGGGCTCCTCTCCCACAGGTCACATCGACCTCCCCAACGGGCAAGAACCTGACCATCAAGCGAAAGCTGGGCAATCTCACATAGGTTAGGGCAGGATTTGCATTGAAATGAGGAGGTATGATACTTTACTTCACTTACGCCAAATCCCTTGAACTTGCTTCCATTGTTGTTATTTAGCATCTCTTCATGCACCAGTAAGGCGGCTCCGATTGCCCCCATAATCTCATGGTGGAGTGGAACAATAATTTCGGTATTAAGCTCTTCTTGAAGCGCCTTTACTATAGCCTGGTTAAAGGCAACCCCACCCTGAAATACTACCGGCGATTTAATATCCTTGCCCAAGCCAACATTATTAAGGTAGTTGCGGACTAGTGCTTGGCACAGTCCATAGAGAATATCCTCAGTCCGATGCCCCATTTGTTGTTTGTGAATCATGTCTGATTCAGCAAAAACGGTGCATCGCCCAGCAATGCGCACCGTGGTATCACTAGCCAATGCCCGTCGGCTGAACTCCTCAATGCTCATATTAAGGCGCAATGCTTGATGGTCAAGGAAACTACCGGTGCCGGCAGCACATACCGTGTTCATACCGAAGTCAATTACTACCCCGTCTCTAATAATGATAATTTTACTGTCTTGCCCCCCAATTTCAATAATGGTTTGCGCTTCAGGCAGATATTGTAAGGTAGCCACAGCATGGCTAGTAATCTCATTCTTAACTAAATCAGCACCAACGATAACCCCAGCCAGGTAGCGGGCGCTGCCAGTGGTAGCCACACCACAAATGTCAACATCCCCAGGTAATTGCTGTTTGACTTGCTTTAGCCCTTGCTGCACCATTTCAATGGGCTTGCCTTTGGTCAACAGGTAAAGGTTAGTAACAAGCCCATCATTTTCATCCAGCACAGCCAATTTAGTAGTTACTGAGCCAACATCAATGCCCAAATAGGCTTCCATAAACTCTCCTTAGGCTGGCGCTCATTTATTATTGCCCTTTCTTCGTTTGCGTTCCAACAGGTCGACAAAAGCCTCCAGTCGGGTCAATATACCTGGTTTGGCTAATTGCTCATCACAAAGTATGGTTAATACCGGAATATTTTCTTTGGTTGATGGCATAATGTTTTGAGCTATTATTTCAGGCATACAGGTAAAAGGAGCCAGGTGTATCAGTCCATCATACTCCTTAGCGTGGAGCACCTTTTCCCCCACTGATTCCCAGCCATCGCCACCAATATCCCGCTTGAGGTAGGGCAGAGCCGCCTTGTGGATTCTGGCCTTCTCATTCCTACCCAGGGGATTGAGAAACAGGCTGAATTTTGTCCACTCTGAGATAAAGGTCGTCCGTCTTACCTCTACCCCCAGCTTGCCCAGCTCGCTCTCCACATCCAGATTGGAGAATGGTTCCAGAACTACATAAAACTCCCCAGTAATGCCCACTATCAGTGGTTGAGCCTGATTATCATTAATTACCTGGTTGAGCTGGTCAATGTAGTCGGTTTGCACCTTCTTCAGGGTAGCATAATCGTCTGCCTTGTCAATAGCCTTAATTGCTTTGGCATATAGTCGATTAGCTGTCCCCTTTATCCGCTCTACAGGGCGCACCTTTTGAACTACTCGCTCTATTCTATCCAGGGCATTTAGTTTAGCCAGACCAAAGCGGAAGGCTGATATAATCTTAGACCAGGAAGCACAGTTTGACAAACGCTTAATTGTTTTAAGTAAGCCGAATAGCTTCTGCTCAGAAACCCCTAACTGGACCATTTCACAATTATATCCCAGGTCGTGAATAATTTGTTCCTGTATTTTAGCGTAGTAGCCCAAGCGACAAATACCAGTGCCGCCAGCCATAATCAGGGTATCGGCTCCTAACTCGACAGCTTCAATCAAGTTACCCAGAGTCAGTTTGAATGGTATGCACAGCCCTTCGGGGGAGTGTTTGACCCCTAAAGACAGGGTGCGCTGGTTATTGACTGGTGGTATTACAAGGTCAACATTAAGCCTGTCAAATAGAGCTTTAAGAGGTATATATAGGTTGCCCATATGGGGTATGCCTACACGCATACTTTTACCTGTCTCCTCTTTTTTCTCTGTACCATATCTACAAAGGCTTCAAGGCGATTTATTATTCCTGCCTTCCCGGTATGTTCGTCATAAATGATATTAAGCACCGGGAGTCCATCTTTTATTGAAGGCATGATATTTCGAGCCGTGATTTCGGGCAGACACCCAAACGGTTCAAGGTGAATAAGTCCATCCCAATCTCCAGCGTGTAACACCTTCTCCCCCACTGATTGCCAGCCGTCCCCACCCACATGGCGGGAAAGATAGGGCATGGCTGCCTCGTGGCTTCTGTCCTTCTCCCGTAAACCAAGCGCATAAACCAAGGGATTGAGCCTGACCCAGTCTTGGACGAATAGAGAACGCCTGACCTCAACCCCCAGCTTTCCCAGCTCAATTTCTATGTCCATGTTAGCAAAAGGGTCAAGCACGACGAAAAACTCACCGATAACACCAATATTTAACGGGGCAGGTGAGGTTACCGTGGGGAGGTTGTTAAGTTTGTGAAAATACTCTCGTTTGACCTGGTTAAGAGCCTGATAGTCCGCGGCGCTATCAATAGCACTAATGCCCTCTTTATAGATTCGGCTAGCTTCACCCTTTTCCTGCTCTACAGCTCGTATTTTGTGCACTAGTCGTTCGAGTTCGTCCACCGCCTTCAGTTTGGCTATGCCAAAATGGAAAGCGGTTATTACTTTCCGTAGAGAAGCTCCGTTGGTAAGACATTTTACCATGTGCATTATACCACGACTCTGGGTTACCATGTGAAAGTCATAGCCTAGCTCGCGCAGAATTGGCTCCTGAACCTTGTGATAATAGCCAAAGCGGCAAGGAGCAGGTCCCCCTGGCATTACTATAGTATCTGCCCCCAGCTCTAATCCCTCAATCATATTACCTAGGGTAAGTTTGAAGGGGAGGCAAGCCATCTCTGGTGAGTACTTGACACCTAGGGAGAGGGTACGCTGACTGGTGGGCGGTGGAACAACAAGGTTAATGCCTAGCTGGTCAGCCATAGCCTTTACCGCTACATAAATATTGCCCATATGGGGTATGACTACACGCATACTTTTGCCTGACTCCTTTTCCTTCTATGTATCATGTCAAGGAAGGCTTCTAGTCGGGTAACTATGCCAGCTTCAGCAGTATGCTCCTCCAGGGTAAGGCTCATAAAAGCAGTAGTCTTTAGCCTGCTAGCTTGCCGACGCACTATATCCATCATTAGCGAATCAGGTCCGCAACCAAAGGTCATTATGCCAATAACACCATCAGCTCCACTCTGTAAGTAGTGTTCTCCAGCTCCCACCACCTCTTCTTCGTATGTCCAGTGGGCTCTGCCCACTAATCTAGCTATCGCTGATTCAAGCTGCTGGGTGGTGAGCATCTCCGGGTTTAGTACCCTATTATGAGCCTGCTCAAGGCGGTGGATGAGGCGGTGATTTACATGTTCATCATAGAGGAGATAGGGGTGACCAATGAGGGCAATGGTGGCTTGGCTTGAACTTAGGTAGCTGGAATTTGCTTCTGCCTCGGTTGTGCCTGATATTCTGGCTATTGCCTGTGGCGGCGTTAAGTTATGGCTGGACATTAGCTCACGGTAATTCAGGTGAGCTTGCCAGGCGGCTAGGCTGGCTCGCCTGACCTTAAGTGGATTCCAAGTAAAATGTCGTCCCAGTTGGTAAATGGCTTGATACAGGTTACGCTTCCCCTTATTAACATCAATATCTATGTCTAAGATAGGGGGAGATTCGGGGATAACAGCTTGGGTCATATCAGGCAAGCCAAGAAACTTGGAGCAATTGTAAACTCTACTTTTCACACTGCGTATGGCAGGGATAAAAATATAGTCGCACTTTCCTACCAGGGAAAGAACGTGACCCAAAAAAATCTTTACCGGCAAACAGGTATCAGCCACTACTCGCGACGAACCAGATGCCAGCATGTCTTGAGTGGTTGATGGTGAAACCACCACTTCTGCCCCCAACTCCTCAAAGAAGGTCTTCCACATAGGGTAGTATTCGTAGTAGAGTAGAGCTCTGGGAATACCTATCCTAATCATTTATTTTGCTCAAACTCCTCTTTAACCTTGATAACTATCTCGGGATTGGCTACCAAGTCAACAACAGTCATAGCTAGAGCCTTGGCGGCATCAAGCAGTCCTTGAATACCAGCCTCTGAGGCGGCAGCCGAGGCAAACTGGGGAGAATGGACTACTACTTCCACTGGGGCTATGGCTACGAAAGGGTGGATGCTGGGCACTAGCCGGCTGACATTACCCATATCGGTGCTACCAAAGGCTTTACTGGGGTCAAGGGCTTCTACCTTACGTCCCAGAAATTGCATGTTTTGAGTAAATAGTTGAGCTAGAGTTAGATTATTACGCAGGGGAGCATAGCGTATGTCTCCCCACCTATATTCTAGGCGAGCACCACTAGCCGTGGCAGCTCCAATAAAGCAATTCAGAACCTTCTGTTTCAATTCATCAAGATAATTATCATCCTCAGCCCGTACCAGAAAGCTTCCGGCACTGTGAGCCGGGATGATATTAGCCGCCTCCCCACCATCAGTAATAATACCGTGAATGCGGGCTTTATCCTTAATATGCTGCCTGAGCGAATTAATGGCGACAAAGGAGTTTAGCATTGCTTCCAGGGCATTAATGCCAGTCTCTGGTCGAGATGCGGCATGAGCCGCCTTGCCAAAGAATTCGACCTCTAGTGCCAGGCAGGCAAGGGCTCGGGTGGTGGCAACATCACATACTCCCGGGTGCACCATCATAGCCACATCTACATTATCAAAGGCTCCCCTCTCAGCCATTATTGCCTTGCCCCCATATTGCTCCTCAGCTGGCGTGCCGATGACAAGGACACTACCCCCGCACCGGTCAATAGCTAGCTTAGAAGCTACACCGGCACCAATGGCACTGGCAGCTATTAGGTTGTGACCGCAGGCGTGACCAAGATTAGGTAGGGCATCATACTCAGCCAGAATAGCGATAGCCGGTTTGCCTTGCCCATAGCTCCCCCTGAAAGCAGTCGGTAGCTCACAGATGCCCCTTTCTATAGAGAAGCCGTCTTCCTCCAAGTACTGGGTTAACCAGGTGGCTGCCTTGACCTCCTGGAAAGCTAGTTCGGGGTTGGAGTGGATTTTTAGGCTTAGCTCACTGAGCTGGTGATGGCGAGCGTCTATTTCACCTATGACTTGAGCCTTTAGTTTTTCTATATCCAAATTCTCTCCATTCCGAGGATAGCTTTCTAATAACACTCATTATAGCTTAATGTAACTAGGATTGCTAGGCTTTAACACTCTGTCCTCACCGGGAGGCTTGACTCTCCACTTGAAAATGATTAAACTAATATACAGAGGAAAGAAGAAATGCCGATTTATGAGTATGTTTGCCCCGATTGTAAATTAAAGTTTGAGTTGCTACGCCCGCTAAGTGAGGCTAGCCAGGGGGCTTCCTGCCCCCATTGCCATAACAATGCTAAACGGGTATTCTCCACCTTCGCTTGCTTTTCCACAGATGAAAGCGGACTAACCACTCCCATAGCTGGTAGCAACCCCTGTACTAGTTGCAGTGCTTTTACCTGCAATACCTGCAATCTTTAATTGAGGGGGATATGCCAGCCATCACTATTCCCACACGAACCGGCATTGCTAATCTACCGCTCCACTACGGCAAGGTGCCACCCTGGCTATTTGACCGCATGGTTAAGCTGGCTAGGGAAATAACCATTGCCATTGTAGCTGACTTCGGCTCAGAAGAGATGTTGAGGCGGCTGTCACACCCCTATTGGTTCCAGGCTTTTGGCTGTATTCTGGGCTATGACTGGCACTCAAGTGGTGTTACCACTACCCTATGCGGTGCCCTCAAGGAAGCAGTAAAGGGACTGGAGAAAGACCTGGACTTATTTATTGCCGGCGGTAAGGGCAAGACCTCACGGCGAACACCGACCGAGATAGAAGACTGGGGAGACTTAATTTCAGTAAACCCGGCACCACTGGTATATGCCAGCCGGATGTCAGCCAAGGTAGATAGCTCCGCC
>JAUWEU010000001.1 GCA_030608125.1 Dehalococcoidia bacterium | reverse complement strand
TTCTCGTCTAATGCCTGCCAGCGCAGCACTGGCACCCAGACGGTTCGAACCTTTGGCATATTGCAGCTTCTCCTGGGTAACATGGGAGTGGCTGGCGGTGGGCTGGATGGCATCACCGGGGCAGTAAACGGACTTGGCTGCACCCTGCAAGGCCTGGTCAATCATTGGGGTCCTGGGGCAGGCAGTGTTCGACCAGCTAGCAGTGGTGAACAGAGTTTTTCCGACTATGGTAAAAACAAGGCTCGGTTCGCCAGCATACTCAAGGCCTGGTATGGTGACACAGACCACAATACCAGCTTTAACTATCTACCCAAGAGAGGTGGCGACTATTCCTGGCAACCCCTGTTCAAGGCAATAGATGACGGGGTAGTAAAAGGGCTTATCTGCTGGGGAATGAATCCTGCAGTGAGCGGACCGAACAGCACAGCAGCCCGCCAAGCATTGAGAAAGCTGGTATGGATGGTGGTAATTGACCTCTGGGAAACAGAAACCGCTGCGGTGTGGCAGTTGGCAGACTGCGATACAGAGGTCTTTCTTCTGCCGGCGGCGCACTCACTGGAGAAGGAGGGGAGTGTCTGCAATACCAGCCGCTGGAATCAGTGGCGCTACAAGGGAGCAGACTCCCCTGGTAAAGCTGAGAGTGACCTGTGGATAATAAGCAAGCTAATGTTAAAGCTCAAAGAGCTTTATGCAGAGCAGACTGAAAAGAATGCTGAAGCCATTACCAATCTGACCTGGGATTATGGTGATCCCCCCGATGTGCACACTGTAGCCAAGGAGATGAACGGCTACGATTTGAGCACAGGTAAGCTATTGTCAAGTCCTGGCAGTCTCAAGAGCGATGGCATCACCAGTTGTGGTAACTGGTTGTGGTGTGGAATGTATACCGAGGACGGCAACATGGCAGCGCGGCGGGGCACTACTGATCCTTCAGGCATTGGACTCTTTGCCAACTGGGGATGGGCCTGGCCGCTGAATCGACGCATCATGTATAATCGTGCCTCGGTTGACCTCGACGGCAAACCTTGGGATATTGCCCATCCTGTCATCTCATGGGATGGTGGCAGTTGGGTGGGGGATGTTGCCGATGGGGGCGCATCGCCTATAAGTCTAGGCGGGGGATACCCCTTTATTATGAAGCCCGAGGGGCGGGGATATCTCTTTGGTCCAGGCAGAGTTGATGGTCCTTTCCCCGAGCATTATGAGCCATGGGAGAGCCCAGTGGCGAATCCAATGTCATCTCAACAGAATAACCCGGCTATCAAGAGCTGGGAAACCATTGCCAAAGGTACTGCCGCAGACTATCCGATCGTGGCTACTACCCACCGTTTGGTGGAACACTTGCATACCGGAGCGATAACCAGGCGTCTGCCATGGCTGGTAGAGTTGATGCCGGAAATGTTTATTGAAATGAGTCAGGAACTGGCAGCCGAGAACGGGATTGCCAGTGGTGACACCGTTATTGTGGAATCAGCCCGTGGCAGTATAACCGGAAAAGCTGTGGTCACCGCTCGTCTTAAGCCTTACCAAGTGAATGGCACTACGGTTCACTACATCAGCTTGCCGTGGAATTGGGGGTATATGGGGTTATCTACAGGGGACAGTGCTAATCTGCTTTCCCCCCGTATAGGTGATCCCAACACTGGCATTCCTGAGTTTAGGGCATTCTTATGCGATGTGCACCGGGCTTAAATTAGTCTAATGGAGGGAAGCTTATGGAACTAAGCCGAAGAGAATTCTTAAAAGCCTCAGGAGCGGGGGTTGGTGGTATCTTTATATTAGGGGTACTTAGTCCCAATGTAGCCCTAGCTGGTCCTGCGCAAACCTTACCACTGAAGAAGAAGGTCAAGGAGACAACTACCATTTGCTGTTACTGCGCTGTTGGCTGTGGAGCCATCGTGACCTCCTATGAAGATGGTATCATCAAAATAGAGGGGGATCCTGACCATCCCATCAACGAGGGTGCTCTATGCAGTAAAGGGTTAGCTATGGCTCAGGTGCGTCAAGTAGATGGCAAACTCAATTCATATCGACTTATCAAACCTCTTTACCGGGCTTCAAACGCAACCAACTGGGAGGAGAAGTCGTGGGATTGGATAATAGAGACAATCGCAAACAGAGTCAAGTCCACTCGTGACGCCAACTGGATTGCCGAGGCAAGCCGGACCGACGTCATTGCTAGCCTTGGTGGTGGAGAGCTGGATAACGAAGAGTGTTATCTGCTGACCAAGATGAACCGTGCCCTTGGGGTGGTGTATTTGGAGCACTGCGCCCGCATATGACATTCCGCTACTGTCGCCAGTTTGGCGGAAACGTTTGGTCGCGGGGCAATGACTAACCACTGGATTGATATCAGAAATGCTGACTGCATAATGATTATCGGCTCCAATGCAGCCGAGAATCACCCCATCTCCTTCAAGTGGGTCATCAAGGCGATGGAGAGAGGGGCAAAGCTTATCAACGTTGACCCACGCTTCACCCGCACTTCCTCCAAGGCCGATATCTATGCCCCGATGAGGTCGGGCTGCGATATCGCTTTTATCGGGGGAATGATAAACTATATCCTCAACGACATGGAGAAGAACCCGGGCAATTACAATATGGAGTACGTGACCCAGTATACCAACGCTGCTCTTATTGTTAATTCTGGGTTTAAATTCACTGACGGGTTATTCGGCGAAGTGAAGGACGGCAAGTATACTGCTGCGTCCAAGAACACTTGGAAGTATGCCGACACTAAAACTCCGGCTACAGACCCGACCTTGAAAGACCCCAATTGTGTATTCCAACTATTGAAGGAACATTTCTCCCGCTACAATGCGGATACAGTCTGCGATATCACCGGCACGCCAAAAGATGTTTATCTCGAGGTTTGCCAGACCTATGCAGCAACGGGGCAAAAGGGTAAGGCAGGCACCATTATGTATGCCATGGGCACCACCCAGCACACCTATGGCACCCAGAATATCAGGGGCTATGCCATACTCCAGCTCCTGCTGGCTAATATGGGTGTTGCCGGCGGCGGTATCAACGCCTTGCGGGGCACCTCTAATGTGCAAGGGTCTACAGATATGTGCCTGTTGGAGCACATCCTGCCCGGATATCTCAATGTGCCGGTAGAAGGCGATACTGACCTTGATACCTACATTAAGCGAACCGGGAAACATGTTGATGCCACCATCACACCTCAGGGTCTGGCTGGGGATAAAAGCTCCAACTGGTGGGGCAATTCAAAGAAGTATGTCGTCAGCCTGCTTAAGGCGTGGTACGGCGATGCCGCTACCAAGGACAATGACTTTTGCTTTCATTATCTGCCTAAGTCAGCCAGGGCAACGGTAAACTACACCCACATCGGGATGTTTGAGGCAATGGGCGAAGGCAAGATCAATGGTCTCTGGTGCTGGGGGCAGAACCCGGCGGTAGGCGGTCCTAATTCCAATGGAGAGCGTGAGGCATTAGGCAACTTGGACTGGCTAGTTGTCGCTGATATATGGATGAATGAGACCGCCGAATTCTGGAGACGCCCTGGGATAAACCCGACCGGTATTAGCACTGAAGTCTTCGTTCTCCCTGCAGCTTGTTCTTATGAAAAGGAGGGGAGCATAAGCAATAGCGGTCGCTGGGCGCAGTGGCGCTATAAGGCAGTGGAGCCACCTGGAGAGGCTATGTCTGATTTGGAGATAATGAGCCTTATTATGCTGAAGCTCAAGGAGCTTTATGAGGTAGATAACGCCGCACCCGGGCGTGAGGCCATCACCGACTTGGTCTGGGACTATGGAGATATCAATGCCGATAAGGTGGCTAGAGAGGTCAACGGCTACGACCTGACCACCGGTAAGCTGGTAGTCAGCTTTGGCGCATTAAAGGACGATGGCACTACCACCTCCGGCAACTGGCTGTATTGTAACATGTATACCGAGACGGATGGCAACAAATGTAAGAAGCGTAACCCGGTAGACGTACATCCCAAGCAAATCGGGCTGTATTCCAACTGGTCCTGGTGCTGGCCGCTTAACCGACGAATTATCTACAACCGGGCATCTGTTGACCTTGACGGAGTGCCCTGGGATTCCGAACACCCGGTCATTCTCAGCTATGATCCTGTGGCGAAATGGCAGGGTGATGTTCCCGATGGAGGCTGGGCACCGATAAACCAGGCTTCTACGGGGGCGAAGTACCTGCCCTTCATTATGAAGCCGGAAGGTGTGGCACGTCTCTGGGGCTATGAACGTGTCGAGGGACCATTACCTGAGGTCTACGAGCCCTGGGAGAGCCCATTAGATAGAAACCTGATGTCGGGCACCAAGACTAATCCCTGTGCCTTCATCGGGAAATACCGAAATGAGAGGGGCACACCTGATGAATATCCTTATGTCGGTACTACCTACCGCTGCACCGAGCACTGGCAGACTGGTATCATGACCAGAAATCTTCCCTGGCTAGTGGAGCTCATGCCGGAGATGTATGTGGAGATGGACGAGGAACTAGCCGCAGAAAAGGGTATCAAAGCTGGGGACAAGGTCATAGTAAGCGGAGCACGGGGAGAGGTTAGGGCAGTAGCGGTAGTCACCAAACGCTTCCAACCACTGATAGTGGGCGGGAAGACGATTCACCATATAGGTGTACTCAACCACTGGGGATACAGCGGGAAGGTTACAGGTGACAGCGGTAACATCCTCACTCCCCACGTTGGTGATGCTAACACGACCATCCCTGAGTATAAGACTTTCTTGTGCAATGTAAGGAGGGCGTAAAATGGCTAAAGCGATACTGTACGATGCTACTAAATGCACGGCCTGTAGAGCGTGTCAGGTGGCTTGCAAGCAGTGGAACGAACTAGAAGCGGAAGAGACCACCAATCGCGGCACTTATGAAAATCCCCCTGACCTCTCACCTCAGACCTGGCTGAAGATCAAATTCATGCCTGAGGTGAAAAGGAACGGGAAGATAGAGTGGCTCTTTACTAGACAAGCTTGCATGCACTGCACCGATGCCTCTTGTGTTAAGGTTTGTCCCACTGGCGCTCTCTATTACCACGAACTTGGCTTTGTCGCCTATGATAAAGACCTTTGTAGCGGCTGCGGCTATTGTGCCGATTTCTGCCCCTTTAATGTGCCACGAAGTGACCGCAACTTGTGGACCGGCGTAGCTAAAATGGATAAGTGTGTCTTTTGCACTGCCCCTGGACTTAATCGGATTGCCGAAGGCTATGAGCCAGCTTGTGTCAAAACCTGCCCTACCGGTGCTCTGACATATGGTGACCGTGATGAACTAGTGGCAGTGGGCAGGGAACGAGTTCAAGCCCTACAGGCTAACGGACATCCCAATGCCTACTTCTATGGCGATAAAGAGTTGGGGGGCTTACATGTAATGTATGTCCTTGCTGATTCCCCTGAGGTCTATGGGCTTCCGGTGGCTCCTCAGGTTCCAGCGGTAGCCATAGCCTGGAAGGACGTGATTCAACCTATAGGCTGGGCGGTAGGCGGATTGGCTATATTGGGGTTAGGGATGAACTACCTCATAGCCCGAGAAGCAAAATTGACCAGAGAACTACCTGGTAGGAAGGAGGAATAGGATGGAGCAAGAGGTTGAACGCTATAGAAAGCCAACTCGGATATTACACTGGTTCAATGCTGGTGCCTTCATAATTCTGTTCTTCACCGGGCTCATACTCTTTATCCCTCCTTTGGGGTTCCTGGCGCAGGATAACTGGAGCCGCGTCTTGCACCGCGTCTGTGCCGTTATCATTGTAGTGGGACCCCTCATCTACCTGCTGACTAACTGGAAAGCAAGCTGGAAGGGATTAAAGGAAGCCTTCATCTGGGGAAAGGATGATTTAGAATGGCTTAAGGCAGCACCTCGCTATTACTTCTTGTGCGATGAGAAAGCTATGCCTCCTCAAGACCATATGAATACAGGTCAGAAGCTGTGGTGGTTAATGGTTATTGTCTACGGGGTGGTCATAGGGGTGAGCGGGTTAATTATGTGGGTATTCAAGACCGCAGCACCGGCTGCGCTTCTGCAATGGAGTGTCTTTGTCCACGATGTAGCCTTCATCGCCCTTGGGGCTATGCTCTTTGTCCATGTTTACCTGTCTGTGATTCATCCTCTTATGCGTCCTCTTGCTACCGGGGCGTGGAGCTCTATGGCTCGCGGTAAAGTATCGGCTGAATATGCCAAGGCACACCACGGTAAATGGTACGACAGAGTTTCTAAAGGCATGAAGGAAAGTCCAAGTGCCGACAAATAGTAATATTCTTAGAAAGCTAGAAGAATGGAAAGAGAAAGAGGAGGTTGACCCTAAATTCATTGAGTTTTACCAAAGGTTGTTACGTATTCAATCTAGGGCTGAGCAGCGTATAGGTATCCCCCAGCTTAGTTTGAGTAGCGAGGCTATCAGCGAACGAATAGAGCACGGACTGCCGCTAATAGGTTTTGATGAGCTTGCCCTCGATTGGTCACTATTACAGGATATATTTGCCGAAGTTACTGAAGCCTTTGCTACATATCCGGAGCTTTTTGGTGAGTTCCCCCAAAGCCTGAAGGAGCCGGAGCCCTGTCCCCCTCTCTCCAAGGAAACGGCTAAGGCATGGTTCGAGGGAGCTAGATTGCTTTCCCTGATGGAAGTTGATGAGGTCAGTGAACATCTTTTAGAGGCTATAATTCACGCCACTCTCAATCCTTTTCTGGTCAGCTATTCTAAGGCCTTGCTTGGCTTGGTGAACCAAGAGCGCTGGCGGCGTGGATATTGCCCAATTTGTGGGGGTAATCCCGACTTTGCTTTTCTGGATAAGGAGCGTGGGGCAAGGTGGCTTTTGTGCTCTCGCTGTGATGCCGAGTGGCTCTTTCAACGTTTGGAGTGTCCCTATTGCGGCACCCAGGACCAGGATGCCCTAGCCTATTTCACCGATGATGAAGGGCTCTATCGGCTCTATGTATGTGAGAGGTGTAAACGGTATTTGAAAGCCTTAGACCTACGGCAAGCTAAATCTGAGGTCTTGCTGCCTCTGGAGCGCTTATTTACTTTTGATATTGATGCACAAGCCCAGGAATATGGATACAGTCCCTGTGACAGGACTTATACTAGGGTGAAGCGATGAAGAGACAATGTATTCTCTTGATGGCTTCTTGTGGAGCCACAAGTCCTTCCTTTAGGAGCCATTAGATTTAGGATGAACGCCTCTGAAGAGCACTGCAACTCAAAATTGCCTTCTGCGTAGCTGCATATCTGCCTATCCCGTGAGGAGCGACTACAGACCGCTAGTAATTGAAAATTCTAGTTAAGTCAATTATAATTGGGATATTGAGGGGAATCCCTCTCGTGGGAATAGAAGTTAGCTAAGACCAGTATTGTCTTTGGGAGGAGGGAGTTATGCCGTTTCGCATGGGACCCTGGGAAATCGGCCTCATTGTGCTGATTATCTTGATTGTCTTCGGGGTGGGAAGACTGCCGCAGGTTGGCGGGGCTATTGGCAAAGGGCTAAGAGCCTTCCGTAAGGGACAGCGTGGCGAAGAGGATGAGGAGGAAGAGAAAACCTCCAAACCCAAAAAGAGGGTCACCAAGAAGACAGCCAAGGACAGCAAGGAGTAAGAGGAAAGCTTATATTCCTAGAGCTATAAGCGGAAGGTCATTGTCCCCAGACAGTAGCCAAATCAGCTTGTGACTTAGTCCTCAAGTAGTTAATGGTGAGGTGAGGGTAATGGGTTTTCTCGACATCGGTATGTGGGAAGTATTATTAATCCTTGTCGTAGCCCTCATAATATGGGGACCAGGAAAGCTACCAGAAATTGCCAGGATGCTGGGGAGAGCGGTGCGTGCCTTGAGGAAAGCTACCTTCGACCTCACAGCAACGGTGACCAAGGAAATAGAGGAAGAAAAAGACAATCCACATCAGCCAAGAGAAAACAGTGGTGATAAGACCAAGGAGCCTTCAGAACCTTCAGATGTAGGCAAGGCAAAATCCAGTGGCACAGAGATGACTAGCCCGAGAGACTAATGAGACGTTAGCGATAAAATGGGTAGCGACGAAAAGAAATTGTCCATCCTCGGGCATCTCGGGGAACTTCGCCAGCGCTTAATTAAAAGTGTTATCGCAGTAGTAATTACTTCAATTCTCTCCTTCATATTTTTTGAGCAGATATTTAACATTCTGATTGCTCCTGCCCCCCAAGACATCACTCTCATCTTCATCGAGATGACAGAGATGATCGGCACCATTATGAGGGTGTGCCTGGTCAGCGGTGTTATACTGGCCATGCCCTACCTAACTTATCACCTTATTATGTTTGTCTCTCCGGCACTCACCAGCAAGGAAAAAAGATACGTTTATCTGATACTCCCCTGGATAGCACTAATGTTTGCCGCCGGTGTCGCCTTTACTTACTTCATTCTAATACCACCGGCAACTAAATTTTTAATTACCTTCGGCAGTGATATAGCCACTCCCCAGATTAAGATCGGGAATTATATCTCAATCGTGACCAGACTGCTGCTGTCTGTTGGTCTTGTCTTTGAGATGCCAGTAGTGACCACCTTCCTAGCAAGGCTTGGTGTTCTCAAGCCAAAGTGGCTCTCTGATAAGCGGAAGTGGGCAATTATATTTGCCTTTATCCTGGCTGCCATAATTACCCCTACCTTTGACCCCATAAATCAGACCCTGGTTGCCGCCCCGTTAATAATTCTGTATGAGATGAGTATCTGGCTGGCTAAGCTTGTCCAGCGAAGGAAGCCCCAACCTACTCCATCTGCACTTTGATAGGTTACACCACCCCAGAGCTATGTGAGGCACTCAGTAGCTACTATGAATGAGGGGATATTCGTAGTTGGTTGCTGTCAGGGTCCTAAGGATATACCCGATACTGTGGCTCAGGCCTCAGCCGCCGCTGCCCGAGCTCTGGCTATGATTAGCAAGGGGAAGGTAGAGATTGAAGCTGCCATCGCCGTTATTAATGAGGAGCTTTGCTCTGGCTGCTGAATTTGTGAACTTCTTTGCCCACTATAAAGCTATCTCCTTTGATGAAGAAAAGAAGGTATGCCAGATCAATGAAGCTCTGTGTAAGGGATGTGGCGTATGCGTGGCAGCTTGTCCCAGCGGTGCCATGCTGGTAGGCACTTCACCACCGAGCAAATCATGGCTGAGATTGAGGGAGTGTTAGTCTGAGATACCACTCTTAACCACTACAATAGCAGATAGAACTGATAACTTTCATTATTCTTTCATAGGAATCAACTGTTAGTTTCACACCGAGTAGGAGTTGCTGAAAACAGAAAAACCAAGAGGAAAAAAGGTCTGCACAGATTCTTAGCCGCCTAGAACTCTGTACCGCCCAGAATAGCCGACTACTGTTTTTGTTGGCTGTCAGCGACCTTGACACGTAATGCACCTATATGTATAATGCACGTAGATGCGTCCTCAGACACCGTCAACTGAGGCTAGGGTAAAGGTGAGTATGGATTCTGAACGTTCTTCATTTCACAGCGCAACCGATGGGATGCCTAATGATTTCCTAACGCCATGGCTGCTGCTGCTTTTACGCAACTGGAGTATGCACGGTTACCAGATCTTGCAGACTTTGAGAGTTTTCGGATTGGCTACTTTCGATCCAACGACAGTGTATCGAACGTTGCGTCGACTGGAGAAAGATGGCCTAATCAGCTCAGGCTGGCAAATGGGAGATTCAGGACCGGCCAAGCGGGTTTATACTCTAACAGAGGCAGGCCAGGAATTCTTGCGAACATGGGCCTCTGCCTTAGAGCGATACCAAGGGATCCTGGACAGATTCTTTGAAGTCTACACGGAGCAGAGTGGGCAGCATCGAAGGAGCCATAATGAAGTTTCGTCGCCGCCGAGCAGCCCGGGTGAGAGAGATGCGAGGAGCCGATAGTGGTGCAGGGCTATCATGCAAATGGCACTGTAGAGACCCAAGCGGACTCACTGACAGGTGAAGCCCCGTGCGTAGAAATAGAAAGTATAAATGAAAGGAGTACAATTGTCTGTAGAAGAACCGATTGAGGAAACAAAAAAGGAAAGAAAAGAGGAGGAAACAACAATGAAAGAGCAAGGACTTGGCGCAGAGAAAGCTGGTTTGGAATATGTTAATTTCATGAGGAGTTCCTTCCGAACCTGGATGGAAAGTGTGACCTTGATGCAGGATCAGGGAGAAAGATTGCTAGACCTGATACTCAAGCAAGGCGTGACAGGTTATGAGGAAGGCAAGAAGGCCCTTGGCGAGTGGACAGTTAACTACAAGAAGGCAAGTGAGCAATTCAAGAGCAGCGTTGAAGAGAATCTGACAAAGTTGGAAGAGTTCCTGTCCAAAAAGTAATAGCCGCTGTCACAGGCGATTCTGACCCGGGTTGCTCGGCGGCGAACTTGCAGTAGTTGATGTAGGGATGTAGAATCTAGACGGGGGAGAGATTGCAATTACACTGGACAGGTCTGCGTAGGTAGGCCTGGGAAAAAGATTTTCATAATGGGATGGAGGAGTTATGACAACGGAGCGCGACAGTAGAAATGACATTTTCCAGACATTGTCGGAAGCCCAAAGAACTTGGATTCGATTATGGGACGACAGTTTGGCTGGATTTCCCAAGGGCGGTGACAACATCTATAACCAGTGGCTGAACATGCCCCAGGAAATGTTCGGGCAATCCTGGAAAGAAGTCCCCTGGGGCATCGGGGCCCAGACGTTTGAAAGGGCCCTTAGTGGTGCGCAAGTCTACAACAAGCTGTATGAATTCTGGATCTACGCTGCCAAAATCCTCTCGAGGGCACCACTGGAGGGCAAGGGAGTACCGGAGACCTACCTGGAATTCTGTGACTTCTGGGGAAAATGTTACCTTGATGGCGGATGAGGGTGAAAGGCTGAGGCATTCTGTACAAGAAGAAATAACTATCAAACGAAGGAGGAGTTGTGGCAATAGAGGACGAAAGGCGAAATGATATTTTCCAAACGTGGTTGGAAGCCCAAAGAACCTGGATGCGTTTATGGACCGATACCTTATCTGGGTCTCCCAAGGTGAGGGAAGGTGACGAAGGTGCACAGGCATGGAGCAGCCCCTGGAAAACGGCAGAGGACATCTATAACCAGTGGTTGAAAATGTCCCAGGAAATGTTCGGGCAATCTTGGAAAGAAGTCCCTTGGGGCATCGGAGTCAAGACATTTGAAAGGACCCTTAGTGGTGCGCAAGTTTATAACAGTCTGTATGAATTCTGGACTAGCGCTGCTCGGATCCTATCCGGGGCACCGCCCGAAGGAAAAGGGATACTGGAGACCTACCAGGAATTCTACGAGTCCTGGTTAAAAACCTACAATGAACAGTTAAAGAGTTTTTTCACAGTCTCGCTTTTCGCACCCACAGGGCAGCCGGGTACTACAGCGGAGTTGCCGCAGATGTATGCGGATCTATTTTCTAGATTGTTTGGTCCCTGGACGGAAGCGATACAGAACTTACCGAAGACGGCGGCGCAAGCTTTACAGAAAGGCCCTCAAGGCTATGCTGACGTCTATCACTTGTGGCTACAGGCCTATGACCAGACTTGGGGAAGAGTCCTAGGGATGCCACCCCTAGGTCTGACGCGGGAGACCATTGAAAAATTCCAGAGAGCTAATGAGGCTATGATAGAGCATTACACTGCCATGACCGATTACTCGTCGGTGCTGTACAAGGTGGGTATGGAAGCAATGCAGAAGGTGGCGACGAACTTGGGTGAGATGTCTAGGAAGGGGCAAGCCCCCAAAACCTTCAAGGAATTTTACACATTATGGTGGACAACCAACGAAGAGACCGTACATGAACTCTTTAAGAACCCCGAGTTCTCGCGTCTCCTTGGTCGCGTTACCGACGCTGCCACGCAGGTTCGAAAGCGCTACGATGATGTTATGGAGGAATACTTGAAGGCACTACCCGTGCCCACGCGGAGTGAGATGAATGATCTGTATAAGACTTTGTACATGCTAAAGAAAGAGGTTAGAAAGAACACCAAGCAAATGAAGGAACTTGAGAACAAGTTAAAAACAAAGAAGGTGACGCCAGAGAAGGAGGCATCATGAGAAATCCTGTCTCAGAAAATCTGGAGCAACTCATGGAGGAAGTTGCGGAGACAAATCGCAAGTTGCTGAAGGGCATGGACATATTGATGAATATTACCGATATTGAGGTGGGTACCACGCCCAAGGATTTGGTGTACGAAGAGGATAAGATGAAACTTTTCCACTACAGGCCCATGGCCAAGGAGCGCTGTCCAGTACCGCTTTTGATTACCTACGCCCTGCTGAACCGGCAGTACATGATGGACCTTCAGCCCGACAGGAGCCTTATCAGGAACCTCCTGGAGCATGGGCAGGACATCTACATAATCGACTGGGGCTATCCAGGTCCCGGTGACCGCTATCTTACCCTTGACGACTATATCAACGGCTACATCAATAACGCTGTGGATATAGTCAGAGAGCGAAGCAAGTTGGACAAGATTAATCTGCTGGGTGTTTGCCAGGGTGGGACTTTCACTGCAATCTATGCGGCACTCTACCCTGAAAAGATTAGAAATCTCGTAGTTATGGTTGCCCCTATAGATTTCGGCACAGAGGATGGGCTGCTCCATATTTGGGCGAAAGACATGCCGATAGATAACATGGTCGACACTTTTGGAGTCATACCTGGTGATATCATGAATATTGGTTTTATCATGCTCAAGCCTTTCCAGCTCATGTTACACAAGTATGTGGGCTTGCTGGACAATTTCGACAATAAAGAAACTGTGGAAAACTTTGTGCGCATGGAGAAATGGATATTTGATAGCCCCGGTCAAGCTGGAGAAGCCATCAGACAATTCGTGAACGATTTGTATAAGAATAACCTATTGATTAAAAACAAACTCAAGGTAGGGGATCGGCGCGTGGACTTGAAGAGGATCAACATGCCCCTTCTGAACGTATTCGCCGAGCAGGATCACCTTGTGCCTCCGTCAGCTAGTAAGCCCCTTAATGATGCAGTTTCCAGTACGGACAAGTCTATTTTCTCCCTGCGCGGGGGTCACATTGGAATTTACGTAAGCACTCAATCGCAGAAGGAGTTGGCACCAACCATAGCAGAGTGGCTAGCGGCAAGGTCACAATTGGAAAGAAAGGCTACATCTGGCAAGCCTAGCAAGTAAGCGCTACGAAGAAGCCGGAAACATGATGGCTATCTCGCTGTGCTGTAGGCTTTGTTAAGCAGAGAAAAACCTCGCCTAGGTCTGTTTGAGCGCACTTCTGGGATAACCTCAAAGCTTCAGAATGTTGGGTAGTTTATCCCAGGATTCATAGATAATGTCTCGTGGTTATGAAGAAGCTTAGCGAAGAGCTAAAGAAAATAACTAAAACTACCTTTCCCAGATGGCTGCTATTCCCTGACCACCACCGATACACATAGTTTCTAGCCCACGATGTAGATTCCTGTGCACCATATCATAGATGATGGTGACGGCTATCCTGGCTCCAGTGCAACCAATCGGATGCCCCATAGAAATACCACCGCCGTGAGGATTAATCCGGTCATAGCTGTAGCCAAGTTCTTTCAGGCAAGCTAATGTCTGGGCAGCAAAAGCTTCATTAAGCTCGATAACATCGATATCTTTGTCAGTAAGTCCCGTCTTCTTGAGCACTTTTCTCACCGCGGGCACAGGACCCACTCCCATATATTTAGGATCAATTCCCGCTGAAGCCCAGGCTCTGAGAGTTGCCATAGGCTCAAGCCCCAATTCCTTAGCCTTTTCCTTTGACATAAGCACCACTGCCGCGGCGGCATCATTGATTCCTGAGGAATTGCCCGCAGTAACCGTACCATTTTCCCGAAACGCCGGACGCAGCTTAGCCATGTCCTCAAGAGTAGTATCCATAGGACGTTCATCGGTATCAAATATGATAGGTGCCGCTTTTCTCTGGGGAATGGAAACAGGAACTATTTCATCCTTAAACACGCCATCTCTTATCGCGGCGCGAGCCCGCTGGTGGCTGAGAAACCCGATCTCATCTTGCTCCTCACGGGTAAAGCCATATCTACTGGCGATTTCTTCGGCAGTGTTCCCCATGTGGTAGCCATAGAATATCTCCCACAATCCATCAAATACCATAAGGTCAATCAACTCGCCTCTGGCATTAACATCCATCCGATAGCCCCAGCGAGCTTTAGGCAGGACATAGGGACTCTGACTCATAGATTCCGTCCCCCCGGCAATCACAATGTCGGCTTCACCCAGCATAATAGCCTCAGCTCCTAAGGTGATAGCTTTTAGCCCTGAGCCGCAGATTTTATTTACAGTGAAGGCAGGTGTTTCTTTGGGAATCCCGGCATAAATAGCTACTTGGCGAGCTAAGTTTTGCCCCTGCCCTCCCTGGAGAACATTTCCCATGATTACCTCATCAATGAAAACGGCATGTAGAGAAGAATCCCAATCATAGTGTTTCTTCTCCAGCTCTATCATGCCATTACCTTTAAGAGCCTCAGGACCATAATCGAGAAGGTCATTGCCGTATTTTGGTCTTAACCCGGCTCGCCTGAGGGCTTCCTTGATTACAACACTACCCAAGCTAACCGGAGACAAATCTTTTAAAGAACTGCCAAAAGTCCCGATAGCTGTTCGCGCAGCGCTAACAACGACTACTTCCTTCATTCTCTGTCTAACACCTCCTTTCTTATTCTTTACCCGTTTTTAACCTCTCGAGCCCAAGCGTAATCCCCCGTGAACATAGAAGACTTCCCCAGCCAGGGCTTCATTCCGGTAGAGTTCAATTATCAGAGAAGCCACTTCCTCGGGCTCAATCAAACGCTTAATGGGCACTTGCTCCAAAATCCTATCCAGAACCTTTGACTCTATCTGCTTGACCATAGGTGTTGCCACGTAACCCGGCGCTATCGCGACACAGCGAATTTTATGGCCTAGATTTCTCCGAAAAAGCTCAGCGGTGATTACTTTAGGCATTGTTGACATAGCGGCTTTGCTTGAGGAATAATTGATCTGACCGGCTGTTCCCAGAGAACCGATTGAAGAAATCAGGCATATTAACCCCTTACAGTCCAAATTAATCATCTGCTCAGCACACTCTCTCACTGTAAGGAAGACGCCGGTGAGATTGACATTTATGACTGACTGGAACTGCTCCAAGGACATCTTCCCGGTTACTTTCCCGGTATCCCGGTCAACGGAAACCATGAGACCATCTTTGGTAATACCGGCAGCCGGGACAACCAGGTTGATGGCACCAAATCTGTCTACAGCCAATTGAGCCAGGGCACGGTTGTCCTCCTCTTTAGTCACATCACAAATTGTAGCCGCCACCTCGCCGCCCATCTCCTCTATCTCCTTCTTCACCCGCTGCAGCGTTTCGACATTGTAATCAGCCATAACCACCTTGCCACCATTTTTCACCCACTGCTTAGCCACCACCTCACCAATGCCACCACTCCCTCCCGTAATGACAGCAACCGCACCTGAAGTCTCCAGCATCTTTTTTTACCTCCTATCTTTTGGGTTAAAGTGTGCATTGAAAGAAATGTCTCTCGGGAAGACATGAAGTGGACGGATTTCTGGCAATTTCCCTATGCGTGGCAGCCACCCGCCTTATTAAATAAGAGGGGGAATTCCCTTTTATCCCCCCCCAGGACATGCGCTTTCTCCGCTTCTTCGTCTCTGTCCAAGACTTCAATGAGCCACTAGCCTGCTGCTTTGTTCATCCTCGCAGCTCCTGGACTTACGTGAGAAGGCACCTATTTCACGGCCAGTTCACATGTTGTGTCTCTACTATAGTTTCTGCTTACGTAATTGTCAATCCGGTGGCCTTCGTGCCAAATAATTGTGGCACGCTGTGCCCGGTGGCCTGCGACCCAAGTCCCGGGGCCAGAACATTATCGCAAACACTAAGCCGAAGGTTCCGCCTTTCGCACGCCTCTGTACCAGCACCCGATAGGCAGGCGTTGCGATTAGAACTACTTCACCAAGCCCTTGATGAAGTCGTCCAGGTTCATGGCGGCCATAGTCATAGTCTGAAGGGTGCCCCTCGCACCGAGTTCGATTGCTACCTTGGATATCACCTCATTGTCTGGGGCCTCTAAAATGTTCACGAAATCATATGGACCAAGGACAAAATATTGGGCTAGTATTTTCACTCCGTGGGCTTCAACTTCCCTGTTGACGTCCTTGATCCTCTCTGGCTTTTCCTTTACCGTCTTCCTACCCTCATCAGTGAGGGTTGTGAGCATAACGTAAATTGCCATTCGTTTTACCTCCTCTTGATATTGAATTTTAGCAACAGAAACTCCAGTTTACAAGCCTCGCTCCAAAATGTAACCTTAGCTAATCGTTTCGTATATATTTTAGACGTTTGATGAAACATAAGCAACGACCCAGAGACAGTGACCTAGAGCACAGATGCCCGTCCAATGTTTCTAAGGCAATCTAAACACTCGAAGTTACAGCCCTTAGGCCAGAAGTTTACCATTCGTTCTCCAAGGAAATAAGGGGTATAACTTAAATGATAAACATTCATTTTGGGATCATCGGCAACTCTTCAAATCCTCAACAAAGTTTAAGAACTTTGACTAGCCTCCAGGCTATGGTTTCACAAAGCACATTTATATCTTCAGTGGAAAGATAGTCCGAGATGGTGCTATCAAAAAGTATGCCACCCTCAGGGGCAAACTCCTCATCACCGTGCCACAGGACAAGAGTTATAGGTACATAGCTAAAAGCATTGATGGTTACGGCTACATCGCCATACTCGGCTTTATTCCCTCCTAGCTTTTGGGCAACATCCAGAAGGAGATGAGGCTCTTTGCCGAAGTGGTCTAAAAGGGGCTTTATAGCTCTCTTGGCGAATGTTGGGAAGTAACTAGCCCCTTCTGGCAATTCTTTATAGGCAATCAATTTATTGCTGATAGGGGTGCCTTTGGCTGAGGTCAAATAGTGGAGCATTAAAATCTTGTCCCTTATCGGCACTTCCTGTTGGCTATCTATTAATGAAATGTCTATATCAGGAAGGGTGATTTGATAAGACCTGTTTAAATATTTAAGGATGATAACCTTTTGAGAATCTATTACCTGATATCGGGCACCGCTTCTGAGGCATAGCTGGTCTATATCACCAATCTTAGTTAGTCGCTCACAGGCAAGTTTGCAAGCAAGTTCATAACCATATTCGTAATTTCGCTGCTTGGGCAGTGACAAATGTCTGCTTTCCATTCAGCGGTCACCACAGACTTTCTTTAGCCGGTTGACACTATATCTCAAGCCAGGAGTGGGAGTAGAGTGATTCACCAGCGAGAACCCTGACCGTTTTCACATATTTTACCTCTTCCTCGCTTAAAGATGAGAGGTCAGGTTTCTCACCATCCATTACCCGATGCACCAGGTCAACGAGTTCAGGCTTCTCTCCTTTGGCTATTTTTATCAATTCAGAGTCAAAGGCATCAACTATAGCTGAATAAAGTCCATACTTCATAAGCATCATCAAATAAGTCTGATTAAGATAGGGTCTGAGGTGGGTAGGGGTGCCATTGGAGATATTAGATAAGCCCACGGTAGATTTACACCCAGGGGCAATATCTTGCAGCATACTCATAAATTCTAGACAGGGTTTCACCTGGGTTGTATCCACATTAACCACCGGGGTCGCGATAGGGTCGAACCAGATAGCCTCATTAGGGATACCCATTTCATTGGCTCTATAGGCAAGCTCAACGGCTATAACCCCCCTCTCGGCGGCATCCCGAGGCATTCCTTCTCTTCCCCACAACAGTCCAACCATATCAGCATTGTATTTTATGACCAGAGGTAATTCCTCCTCCATCCTGGCTAGAGAGATAGAATTAATCAATGCCCTGCCTTTATGTACCTTTAGCCCAGCCTCCATAGCCACCGGATTTGTTGTATCCAGAGACAATGGCAAATTGGTAACCTCTTGCACTGTCTTTACCACCCACTCCATCAGCTCATCCCCTGCCTTTCGCGCCGGACCGATATTGAGGTCAAGATAATCCACCTCGGTCTCAGCCTCAGCCTTAGCCAGTTCCTGGACAGGCTTGGGGTTTCTCTCCCTCAGTGCCGGACCGATAATATTTGACATAATATTTATATTTTCCCCGATAAGGATCATCTGTCCTCTCCTTATGGCTTCCAGGTCTTAAGATAGGCTGGGATATGAGCCGCGTCTCTGGGACCAATCAGAATCTCCCAACCGGATAATTCCTCTTCCAAACCGCCACTTTCAGCGGCAGCATATCCCGGGATTATCAACTTATGCTGTTTAACCTTATCCCAAATACCACACTTCTTAACAAAGGGGGCAATAGTATCAGCCACAAATTTCCCCGCCGCCCAGGCGGTCATAACCGAAAGCCCTTCAGTATTTTTTACTAGGAGGTAACTGGAAACCTTGCTCGTTTCTATTTCGCCGGAGACAATAAAGTAGGTAAGCGAAAAGTTGGTGGTAACAAGCA
This sequence comes from Dehalococcoidia bacterium, assembly GCA_030608125.1. The sequence goes on along the minus strand of JAUWEU010000001.1, from coordinate 3,366 downwards.
CCGGTGAGTTTTCATCAGGACTACCAATCTCGTATATTCCCTCTGTGGTCGCCATTGGTCGCTGGGGGTCAGTATAGATATTCATCCTCTCTACAAGCAAGGGAAATAGGCTTTCTCCCTGAAAATCAGAAAGAACAATAATGCCACCATATTTAGCCACAAACATAGAAGCAATTACTGCCTCCTTCATCGGGTCATCAGTCATCTCACAGGGGAAAACGATAGTAGGAAAGCCCAGGGGGCGAAACTTTTTACTTAAAGCAGCGCTTCTGATGATTACCTGCTCCTCAAATGCCCGACGAACCGTCCTTGACCCAGAATCAAGAACGATGTCTTTAACCCCGGCCTCAATTAATTTGGTAGTCAGTTGGGCAAGCTCCTCCAGGCTTGAGGCTTTGGCTACTACCGGGCACGAATGCTCCTTAGCCAGATCGGCTATGTTAGCCATATTGTCTTTATTAGCGGCGTATATTAGTGGTTTCCGGTCAGCGCAAGCCTTTAAACCAGCCGCCAGAATATCCGGATTACTGCTCATCAGGATAATACCGCTGCCACTATTTTGCTTTACTTTGTTAACCAAAGCCTCAAATTTACTGGCATCTCCCGATTCATCCTTTACTGCTACCAGCTCAGGACGGAGAGTGAGCCCTACCCTCTCATATTGGAGTTGGCTGAACCTCTCCAACCTGGCATTGACCTCGGACTCCTCCATAGTATCGGTGATAAGGATGGCAAAGCCGGGAGGGTTCTCAAACCTTTTTTCGTGGCGAAACATAACTGTTTCACTGCCAACCTTTAATGCCCTGTCCCCGACTCCGATAGTAACCGGTAGAATGGGAGGGGCTGATGCCTCGGCTAGTTTAGCTTTTGCCTCCCCAGAGACATAGGGGCAGGCGCTTAATTCTGCCTTCCCCGCAGCTAATTTCATGGCGAAAGCGAGACAGGTAGGCTCTCCACACTCCTTACAGTTCGTCTTGGGGAGTAACTTGAATATCTCTATTCCGGTAAGTGGCACCGTCAAACTCCTTTTTTAGCCCAGTATTGGTTCCATTGTAAGCGCTGGGTGCCCTTTCTCTTGTAAGAAGGGTAGAATCTCCTCTTCAGTGATTCCTATCGTCTCATCAGCAATCATCTCAGGCAGGTTGGGAACCCCCATCTCCTCAGCCCTAGCTTTGAGCCGCTCGGCAATCTCCTCCTTTAGCATCTTGGGCATCCAGACCATTCTTAATAAGCCACCGTCAGCCATAAGGAATTTCCTCTGGCAGATATTATACTTGCCGTGACCAACAAAGCCGGGAGTGCTGGCACCACCACCGATGGTCCCGGCTAGAGTGGTGAACTTCATCCCGCAGGGGGTCATGTCTGTATATTCCCGATTCACCGTCATTACCCCATTGCATAGAGGCAGGACAGCGGCGATGCACTCACAGCAGCCACAGGTAGTCCACGGGTCATTTACTATGCTGTACATGTTATAATGGTCTAGGTTTCCCCGCGAAGCTTTAAATATAAACTCATTTACCCCTTTCCATTGCCCCAATTTGGCATCAATGGTTTCCCCCTTGGGCACCGGTTGATTGGCTCCGGTAGGGTTAATCTCGTAAGCAGCCTTACAGTCCATCCAATTATAGGAACCACAAAGTCCGGTTTTTTCCGGGGTAATGACACAAACATGGTTGGGGGCAAAGGACTGGCACAGGGTGCATGAGTAGTATGTATCAGTAGTCTCGTCGGCCATTCCTTCGATTCGGGCATCTCGAACCGCATAAGTCGCCTTTGCTTTTTCTATTACCTTCCTTACTTTATCCCCCTCGGTATAGATTTTTACCTGCATCTTATCAAATATCCGACCAAAATCCTGATGCAGTTTGGCATGGAGGAGGACACCAATATGGTATAATTTGAAGCCTTTTTCCTTTGCCTGTTTACTAACTCGTAGCCAGGCGATATCCCTCTGCCCTTGGTGCCAAACCCCTTGAGCGTAGTTTATCAAATGGTGAATTTGTCGCTCCAGGATAGGTTCATAGTCCTCCTCCATCTCTCTGCCAGCGACCTCAACGACTATAGCTAAAGGCAAATGGGATTCTTCAGCAATATCAGTTACTTCAGGACCAATTACCTCAATCTTTCCGTCCTCTACCTCATCCATCCGCTTGGAGGTAGTCCACTCAACCATAGGTGTTCTGCCGCCGCCACCCTCCAAATACCATTCCCCTTTCCGAATCCTCTCGCCCTCAAAGGCGGGACCAAAGGCTACCGGAATCGGTACCTCAGCCACCGTAACCTTTAGCCCTCTTACCTCTATCGCCTTGGCTACTATTTTATCGTGGGGAACATTGGAGACCACATGCTCGTAGGTGCAAACTCCCGTAGGCAGAATTTCAGGTATTGGGGTGTCAGCAATAACTGGGAAGCCAAAGTTGACGCAGCCGAGGGCATTGGCATACCACTCATCGGTAACATAGCCCAGCGGCAGGGCAAAGGCAAAGATGCGGTCTTTGTTATAGATAAGGACTTTTCTGAAATCGCCAGGCTCAATGCCGCCGAAGGTAAGGGCTGCCCTGGTGGCAAAGCCGGCGGCAAATACGGCGGCGCTAATATCGGGACCGAAGGAGACCAGACGAGTTGGCCAGCCGACCTGTACTCCTGCCTCTACAAGCTGCTCTGAGAATCTCTTCCCGTCATGCTCAGCACACATAAAGATGTAAAGATTCTTCTGCTGGAGTTCCTGAGCGATTTTCACTGCTATCTCACTGGTAGGTGCGGCACCAAGGACAGCGGCAAAGCCGGGGGCAGTGCCACTAACAAATTCAATCCCTCTCTTTCTCAGGATTACATCATCGGCGGCACCCAACCAGATGTTACTATCAGTAGGGTCTTCCTGTTTGGTGTAGAAATCAGGCTCCTCCAGATATCTTATGGCTTCAATGATTTCCTCGGCGAAGAAGGTTGCCATACCGGCATCAAGGGCTGGTGCCAGGTAGGGCAGATGGCATGTCTCCCTTACTGGCGGCGGAAGCAGAGCCTTGCACCTCTTCAATACCTCTTCCATATCGCTCAGTTTCTCCACCTTCATTCCTAGAATTCCGTAGGTTACTGGTAGATAATAGGCAGTGTTAGGGAAGCCTACCGGCTCATTGGCTCCCCACCTGTCCATCGCCTGCTGCCACTTCTTCTCAGCCCGGTCTACAATTTTATAAGCCCCTTTAATAGCTGCTGATGCAATAATTTTAGACATGTTCTATACCCCCATTATCTTAGCTATGGCGTTTACACTGCATCCAGTTCCCTTCTCATTGTCATATCGTAGAGTATCCTCTCTCTAGCCTTATCAATGCCTAAAGCTTTACGCTTCTGGTCAATGTG
>JAUWEU010000013.1 GCA_030608125.1 Dehalococcoidia bacterium | reverse complement strand
GGTGCTGATAAGCCAGTTGGGTGACTAATCTACCCCGAGGGGTACGCTCCAGAAAGCCCAGTTGCAGAAGATACGGCTCATAGACATCCATAATAGTATCTGCCTCCTCGCTGATGGAGGCAGCTATAGTTTCCAGTCCCACCGGACCACCATTAAACTTGTCAATGATAGTATGTAGCACCTTGTGGTCTATCTCATCCAGACCAATATGGTCGACTTCAAGCTTGGATAGTGCCTCAACTGCCACTGATTGGGTGGCTATGCCATCTGCCATTACCTGAGCGTAGTCTCTGACCCGCTTGAGCAATCGGTTAGCCACGCGAGGTGTGCCTCTAGCCCGGCAGGCTATTTCCTCCAGCCCCCTGGCTTCGGCTTTCACCTGAAGAATGCGGGCTGAGCGTTTGAGGATTACCTCTATAGATGCCTGGTCGTAGAAATCAAGGCGGTAAACAGCACCAAAGCGGTCTCTGAGGGGTGGGCTCAACAGGGCAAAGCGGGTAGTGGCACCAATTAGAGTGAAATGTGGCAGGCTTAACCGCAGGCTTTTAGCTCCGGGACCCTTACCTATGATAATGTTCAGAGCAAAGTCCTCCATAGCCGGGTATAACACCTCCTCTACTACGCGACTAAGGCGGTGGATTTCATCAATAAAAAGTATATCCTGGCTGCGGAGGTTGGTTAGGATAGCTGCCAGGTCTCCGGTGCGCTCTATTGCCGGACCTGAGGTAATCCTAATGTTAACCCCCATCTCAACAGCTATAATATAAGCCAGGGTGGTCTTACCCAGACCAGGTGGTCCATAGAGTAGTATGTGGTCCAGTGCCTCACCCCTGGCTTTAGCCGCAGCGATAGCTATATTCAAGTTGTCCTTGATTCTGGTCTGCCCAATGAAGTCATCAAGGCGCCGGGGGCGGAGATTAGTATCAAGTGGTATGTCTTCAGTGCCAGGTTTACCTGATACAATGCGCTCTGTTTTCACCTTTTCCCCTTAAGGCAAGCCAAAAATCCTTGATTCTCCTGAGAACTCACCTTCCTTATTATATCACATCTTTACCTGAACTAGGGCAGACGGCAATAAGAAGGGTCGCCGTTAAGATAGGGCGACCCTCTATTAACATCAAATGTGGTGCCAGGAGGTCCTACATAGTTATCTCCTCTCTATCTTCCTCACCAGGAGCTAACATTGGCACCTCCTCAGAAGCTGGGTAACGGGCTGGAATCAGCTTACCAATAATTACATTCTCCTTAAGCCCGGTCAGCTTATCTATCTTGCCACAAATTGCAGCTTCGGTAAGCACTCTGGTAGTCTCTTGGAAGGAGGCATCGGCTAGCCAGCTATCAGTGCTCAGCGAGGCTCTGGTTATACTCATTAATACAGTGTGGGCAGTGGCTGGCTCACCCCCCTCAGCCAATACATTAGCATTAATGTCCTCATAATGGAACCTGTCTATCAACTCTCCGGGCACGAGTTCGGTGTCGCCAGAAGAATCAATACGAACCTTGGTCAGCATCTGATGGACAATAACTTCAATATGCTTGTCATTTATGTTCACTCCCTGGGAGCGGTATACCTTTTGCACCTCTTCTACCAGGTATTGCTGGACTGCCTCCCTGCCCAAAATACGCAGAATATCCTGTGGATTAATAGAACCCTCAGTAAGTCGCTGCCCTGCCTTTATTTGGTCTCCAGCTTGAACACAAATACGGGCGGCAGCCGGAACAGCATACTCTCGTTCCTCTTTCTCCTCATAGCTAATGAATAATTGCTCACCTTCAATAGTCACTATACCAGCTACACGAGCTAGGATAGTTTGAGTTTCAGTGGTCAAGGCTACAGTCTGTGGCGTAGCTTCAGTCTCAGGGGCTTGAGACAACACAGCTCCTATATCTACCCATTGACCGTTGTTCACCATAACCTGCCAGCCAGGGGGCAGTGAATATTCGTCGCGGAATATATCAGAGCTAGTGACCCTAATTACTTTCCCCCCCTCCTTATCAAACACTTCTGCCACACCATCTATTTCTGAGATAATTGCTTGATTCTTAGGTGGTCTTGCCTCAAAGAGTTCTTCTATCCGGGGCAGACCGCTGGTGATATCAAGTCCCACTACACCGCCGGTGTGGAAGGTGCGCAGGGTTAGCTGGGTACCTGGCTCGCCGATACTCTGGGCAGCGATAATGCCTACTGCTGTGTTGAGGGCAACCAAATGGCCATGAGCAAGGTCTCTACCGTAGCACCGTTGGCAGCAATCGTGCCTGGACTGACAAGTAAGGGGTGACCTGACATGAACTTTAATTAACCCAGCAGCAATAATTTCATTTGCCTTCTGCTCATTAATTTCCTCATTTCGGTCAACAATGGTTTCTCCAGTGCCAGGATTAACCACCTTACTAGCCGCTAACCGACCGGTTATTCGCTCAGTCAGTGATGCTAGTAGCCCCTTTTCTTGTTGTTCAGATATCCATATACCGTCTGTAGTACCACAGTCCTCCTGAATGGTGATAACATCCTGGGCAACATCAATAAGACGTCTGGTGAGGTAACCGCTATTTGAAGTCCTCAGGGCGGTATCAGCTAATCCCTTGCGAGCACCGTGGGTAGAAATAAAGTATTCCAGAACACTAAGTCCTTCACGGAGGCACGACTTGATAGGAAAGTCAATTATCCTACCTGATGGGTCAGTCATTAAACCCCGCATACCTCCCATCTGGCTAATCTGGGAAACATTCCCCTTGGCTCCAGATGCTGCCATCATGTAAATGCCACCATAGCGATCAAGAGTATGAGAGATGGTATCAGTAATCCTGTCGGTGGTTTCCATCCATATCCCTACGGCGCCATTATATCTTTCATCCTCAGTGATTAAGCCACGATGATACTGGTTTTCAATAATGGTGACCCTTTCCTCGGCCTCTTCTAATAGCTTTGGTTTACTCTGAGGAACCTCAATATCGCTGGTAGCAATAGTAATCCCTGATTTGGTAGTATAGTGGAAGCCTAGCTGTTTGAGGTTATCCAGCACCACCGCCGTATCTTCGTTACTTAGTAGCTTATAGCAATCGGTTACTATTTGCTTTAAGCCTGATTTGTCAATTACTTTGTTGTAGAAGCCTAGCTCTGGAGGCAGAACACTGTTAAAGATGATGCGACCGGCACTAGTTTTAACCCTTTGACCCCTTTCTTGGTCTCTGACCTCAATCTCAACTCTGAGGTCAATAGCGCCAAGTTCATAAGCAAGCCTTGCTTCATCAAAACTGCCGAAGATTGCCACTTCCCCTTTAGCTCCAGGAGTGATGGTAGTCAGGTAGTAGCAACCGAGGACTATATCCAGAGTCGGGGCTACCACTGGCTCACCACAGCTTGGCAGCAGCATATTGTGGGTGCTGAGCATCATCTCTCTAGCCTCTTTAACGGCAGCTTTAGACAAGGGGATGTGAACTGCCATCTGGTCACCATCAAAATCAGCATTAAAGGCAGAACATACCAGGGGATGGAGCTGTATGGCATTGCCATCGATGAGTACTGGCTCAAAAGCCTGGATACTAAGCCGGTGCAGGGTAGGAGCGCGGTTAAGCAGTACCGGTCGCTCCTTGGTAACCTCTTCCAGTATGTCATATACCTCTGGCTTAGCTCTCTCCACTAGCCGTCGGGCGCTCTTAATGTTGTGGGCAAGGTCCTGCTCCACCAGTCGGTGCATAACGAAGGGCTTAAATAGCTCTAGAGCCATCTGTCTGGGTAAACCACATTGGTGAAGCTTAAGTTCCGGACCGACAACGATGACCGACCGACCGCTGTAATCAACTCGCTTACCTAGTAGATTCTGGCGAAAGCGTCCTTGTTTGCCCCGGAGCATATCTGAGAGTGACTTCAATTTATGATTACGGCTGACGGAAACGGCTCGTCCCCGCCGACCATTATCAATAAGGGAGTCAACTGCTTCCTGGAGCATCCGTTTCTCATTGCGGATGATAATCTCTGGCGCCCCAATTTCCAATAAGTGACATAGTCGGTTATTACGATTAATCACTCGTCGATACAGGTCATTAAGGTCACTGGTAGCGAATCTGCCTCCGTCTAGCTGAACCATAGGGCGAAGTTCTGGGGGTAAGACAGGCAACACAATTAAAATCATCCACTCTGGTTTATTGCCACTGCGGCGGAAGGCTTCCACTATCTGTAGCTGCTTACTTGCCTTCCTGCGCCGTTGACCTGAAGTAGAATGGGTCTCTTGGATTAGCTTACTACGCAATTCATCAAGGTTAACATCCTTAAGAATTTGAAGGATAGCCTCAGCCCCCATCCCAGCCTTAAAAACTTGGCCATATTTCTGCTTGAGTTCATGGTAACGGTTCTCGGTGAGTAGTGCCCGTTTCCGAAGGTCTTTTAGTTGTTCCACATTGGCGGAAAGCTCTTCTTCAAACCGTGTTTTCTCCTCAATGAAATGCTGCCGGAGCTGGTTTATTTCCTCTACTGTCGCCTGCTTCTGCTCCATGTCTGCGATTTTAGCCTCCAGTGCCTCTTGGCACTCGGCTATTTTGTGCGAGGTGTTCTCCTCAAGCTGTTTAATTACTTCCTGTCGTGCCTCTTCATCTATAGAGGTGATGACATAATGGGAGAGATAAAGGACACGCTCCAAGCTCCGCAGCGACAGGTCAAGCAGTAGTCCCAATCGGCTGGGTATCCCCTTGGCAAACCAGATATGACTCACCGGGCACGCCAACTCAATATGTCCCATACGTTCCCGGCGTACTTTAGCCCGAGCTACCTCAACGCCACACTTATCGCAAATAACCCCCTTGTAGCGTATCTTTTTGTACTTGCCACAATAGCACTCAAAGTCTTTCGTTGGACCAAAGATTCCCTCACAAAAAAGCCCGTCTCTTTCAGGTCTCAAGGTGCGGTAGTTAAAAGTCTCTGGTTTGGTTACCTCACCGTAGGACCAGCTCCTGATCTGCTCCGGTGAAGCCAGAGAGATACGGATGGCATCAAAATCGTTAACTTCAAGCATTTTCTTCTTTTACCTCTCCCTCAGCTAGGTTTTCAGCAATTTCAAGCTCCGTCTCTAGTTCAGGGACTTGCTTAGTCTCCTCGGCAGTGGTTGCCCTTTCCTCTTCGTTAATCACCTCAACGGCAAGCCCTAAGCTCTGCAGTTCCTTAACCAGAACCTTAAACGATTCTGGCACACCGGGTTGGAAAATATCCTCATTCTTAACTATAGCTTCATAGGTTTTGTCTCGCCCAATCACATCGTCTGACTTAATGGTCAAAACTTCCTGGAGGTTGTGGGCAGCGCCATAGGCTTCTAGTGCCCATACCTCCATTTCACCAAAGCGCTGACCGCCAAATCGAGCCTTGCCCCCCACGGGCTGCTGGGTAATCAAGGAGTAAGGACCAATGGAACGGGCGTGAACCTTATCCTCAACCAAGTGGATTAGCTTCATCATATAGATACTACCCACCGTTACCGGCTGATCAAATGGCTCACCAGTACGTCCGTGGTGGAGTATAACCTTGCCCAGAATAGGCGGAGCCAGATTCTCTTCCGCCTCGACCTTTTTAACTGCTTGCCCCAGCTCCTGTGGGTTAAGCTCTCGGCTGGCTACGCCCAGCTCTTCGAGCCATAAGCGGAGGCAAGCCTCCTTCGCCTCTCCAGGATAGTCATCACTGAACACCTTGTCGGCATCATAACCATGATTCTCAAGCCATGCCTTAGCCTGCTCCAGTTGCAGGGTCGAGTCTCCATTAATGGGGTTATGGTTAACTGCCCCAGCCTTTTGAGCTAGCCAAGCCCTAGCCAGAGCATCCTCAATAGCAATATCACTGGCGCCATCAAAGATGGGGCTAAACACCTTCAAGCCCAGCCTCTGAGCCGCCCAGCCGAGATGGGTTTCTAGAACCTGACCAATATTCATGCGTGATGGAACACCTATAGGGTTAAGTATAATATCTACCGGGGTGCCATCGGGGAGAAAAGGCATGTCCTCAACCGGGGCAATAAGGGAGATAACCCCCTTATTGCCATGCCGCCCAGATAGCTTATCCCCTACCGAGATTTTTCGTTTCTGGGCAACCCAGACCTGTACCCATTGATTGACCCCGGCCGGTAGCTCTTCGTCCTTGTCATAACGGGACACATTTCTCACATTAATCACTTTGCCCCGCTCACCGTGAGGCACTCGCAGAGAAGTATCCTTCACTTCTCGGGCTTTTTCGCCAAAGATAGCCCGCAAAAGTTTCTCCTCAGCCGATAGCTCAGTTTCCCCCTTTGGGGTAATTTTACCCACTAGAATGTCATCCGGACCTACTTCAGCACCAATCCGAATAATTCCGGTTTCATCAAGCTCACGCAGACTTTCCTCACCTACATTAGGTATATCTCTGGTAATTTCTTCGGGACCTAACTTAGTATTCCGTGCTTCTACCTCATGCTTCTCAATATGAATAGAAGTAAACTTGTCCTGTTCAACTAGACGATTGCTAATAATGATAGCATCCTCAAAGTTATAGCCTTCCCAGCTCATAAAGGCACACAGCACATTCTGTCCTAGCGCTAATTCTCCTTGCTCAGTAGCTGAGCTATCGGCTAGAAGCTCATCCGGTTCTACTCGGTCACCCTTACTCACCGTAGGGCGCTGATTGATACAAGTCCCTTGATTAGTGCGCACAAATTTCATTAGCTGATATGTCTTCTCATCGCCATCTTCAGCAACCACAATCTGTGAGCTAGTAACTGAAGTTACCGTTCCCGAATGTTGGGTAAAGAGCACCTGACCACTACGCTTAGCCGCTTCCATTTCCATACCTGTAGCTACTAAAGGTGCCTCAGGGCGAAGTAGGGGCACAGCCTGCCGCTGCATATTAGAGCCCATCAGGGCACGATTAGCATCGTTATGTTCTAGGAAGGGGATTAATGATGTGGAAACACTGAATATCTGTTTAGGTGATACATCCATTAGCTGGATTTTATTTGGAGACTCCAGTAGGTAGCGGTCACCCAGCCTGGCTTCAACCTTTTCTTCTATAAATTGGTTATTTTCGTCAAGCCGGGCATTAGCCTGAGCAATGGTATATTCATCCTCTTTGTCGGCGGTTAGGTAGATTACCTCATCAGAGACAAAGGGTATCACCTTTATAGTCCGAGGAGATAGGTGACTTAGTTCAGTAGCCAGCTCAGGGGTAATGGTGGCTCCAGCCTCTACCATAGTATTGTCGTTGTCATCAAGCACCACTTCCCGGGTTGTCTTACCCGGTAATTTATCGTAGGTATTGCTTACTTCGGTAATAACCTTGCGGTATGGTGTCTCAATGAAACCATAATCATTAATTATACTGTAGGTGGCTAGAGAGCCGATAAGACCAATGTTAGGTCCCTCCGGTGTCTCTATAGGACAGATTCTACCGTAGTGAGAAAAGTGTACATCACGGACATCAAAGCCAGCACGCTCCCGAGATAGACCTCCTGGTCCCATTGCTGATAGGCGACGCTTATGAGTTAGCTCAGCCAGTGGGTTGGTTTGGTCCATAAACTGTGATAGCTGTGAGCTACTGAAGAACTCCCTGATGGCGGCTACTATAGGGTGAATGTTGACTAGAGCGCTGGGAGTAACTGCTTCAGTGTCAATAATGCTCATACGCTCCCTGGTTACTCGCTCCATGCGCAGTAGCCCAATACGAAACTGGTTTTGAATCAGCTCACCCACAGTGCGTACCCGCCGATTGCCCAGATGGTCAATATCGTCAGGGCTATCACTGCCATTGTTAACCATAATGATGTGCCTGACTATTTCTATAATATCTTCTGTGGTTAGAGTCCGCTGATTTTCGGCAACCTTAAGCCCTAATCGCTTATTAAGCTTATACCGACCAACCTCGCCTAGGTCATAACGCTGGGAATTAAAGAACAGGTTGTTTATTAGTTTTTTAGCGTTTTCGATGTTGAGTGGGTCACCAGGGCGCAATTTTTTATAGATATCAATCAGGGCACTAGTCCCATCCCTAACCAATGGTTCACGCTCTATAGTTGACCTGATATACTGGTGCTCTGAGGAGCTATCCTCCTTGGGGAATAAGCTAAGCAGTTCCTCATCACTACTATAACCAATAGCGCGCAAAAGTGTAGTAATAGGAATCTTCCGTTTGCCGTCTATCTTAGCTGAGATTACATCCCGGTTGCTGGTTTCAAACTCCAGCCAAGCGCCGCGAGTCGGGATTAGCTTAGCATGACATAGTTGACGGCCACTAGGAGCATCTTCTTCGGTGGTGAAAAAGACGCCCGGTGAGCGGAGTAACTGGCTTACTACTACCCGTTCGGCACCGCTAATAATAAAGGTGCCTTTAGCTGTCATCAATGGAATGTTACCAAAAAATAGGTTTTGTTCCTTAATTTCCCCCGTTTCCTTAACCAGCAACTGTGTCCTCACATAGAGGCGAGCTGAGTAGGTTAAGTCCCGCTGGAGGCAATCTTGCTCGGTGGGATAAGGTCCACGGAATTCATAGTCTTTGAAGCTAAGCTCCAGCCTGTTGCCAGTGAAGTCTTTAATAGGGGATATTGCCTCCAATAATTGCTTTAGCCTTTTTTCTTGAAACCGCCGGAATGACTCCAGTTGGACTTCAATCAGGTTGGGTATATCTAGTATCTGGGGCAACTTGGCATAAGATTTTCTGGAAACAGGCGTCATTTTCCTTTCAGTGGGTGTTGGTGACACAAGAACCATCTCTTACTCTGCTCCTTAAACAAACACGCAAAACTTCTCTATTGGGGTACTACACTAAAGTAAAATTTGCGGGTAATGATGAGAGATAATGAAGTGAAGCCGCAAGAAGCTTAATCACAAACCTTGATAATACCATTATTTTCAACATTTGTCAATAGTTAAATTGAATCATCTACAATATAACCGAAATTAATTAAGATGTAGCCCGGTTATTACTTTTAGGGGGGGTAATTTTGGGGGAGTCATTGCTTAATATTATAATATCCCCCCAGTTTTTGACCAAGTAGCTATAGGGTAGTATACTATAATTGAATTTTGTATGAATACAGAGCAGTTAGCTGATAAGCTGATTTTGTGGATAAGAGATAAGGTATTGGCTGCCGGGTGTAAAGGGGTAGTGGTAGGCGTAAGTGGCGGACTCGATTCCTCAGTATTGGCTGTATTATGTCACCGCGCTTTTCCCCAAAGTATGCTTGGGGTGCTGATGCCCTGCTATAGTAGCCACGAGGATATGGAGCATGCCCGGTCTATGGTTAGCCAGTTTTCTATCCCGATTAAAACAGTGGTTCTGGATACTGTTTTTGATACCTTACTCAAGGCATTGCCTAATGATAGTGGAGACCCCAGTGTCAATCGGTTAGCTGAAGGCAACCTCAAAGCTAGGTTAAGGATGCTTACCCTTTACTACTTTGCCAATCGGCTCAAATATATGGTGGCTGGCTCAGGTAATAGGAGTGAGCTGTCCATCGGCTACTTTACCAAGTATGGAGATGGTGGGGTAGATATTCTGCCACTAGGCGGTCTGGTCAAAGGGCAGGTAAAGGAACTGGGTAGCTTCCTAGGTGTTCCGCAGGAAATTATTGATAAGCCTCCCTCGGCTGGTTTATGGCAAGGACAAACTGATGAGGGTGAGCTGGGGCTCAGCTATGATGAACTCGATCGCTACCTGATTACCGGCGAAGCCAGCAATGAATTGACAGAGAGAATTGAGTCTATGATAGCTGCCAGTGACCATAAGCGCCAGCCCCCGCCAGTGGCTAGCTTTTAGGCTTTGTTTACCAACCCCTTACTCAACAACTGCCTGTTTTTTCCTTGTTTTAATAGGATAGTTGTGCTATGATGAGGATAAGGCGAATATGACCACAGAGAGAGAAAAGGCGCTGGAGCTGGCTATTAGCCAAATTGAAAAGCGATTTGGTAAAGGCTCAGTGATGAAACTGGGGGAGTCTGCTGC
>JAUWEU010000088.1 GCA_030608125.1 Dehalococcoidia bacterium | reverse complement strand
GCCTGCATGAAGTCGGAGTTGCTAGTAACCGCAGGTCAGCATACTGCGGTGAATACGTTCTCGGGCCTTGTACACACCGCCCGTCACGTCATGAAAGTTGGCAACACCTGAAGTCGATGGGCTAACCCCGACTTGTCGGGGGGGCAGTCGCCGAGGGTGGGGCTGATGATTGGGACGAAGTCGTAACAAGGTAGCCGTAGCGGAAGCTGCGGCTGGATCACCTCCTTTCTAGGGAGAGAAAAGGATGTAAAACCCATAATCTCCTAGGTCAATCGCCGACTTATAAGTCGGTGTAATCTCTTCCTTCCGCTGTCCAAGGGTTAAGGTCTATTTTTAATAATTCTCACCACGCTGCGCGGGCCATTAGCTCAGTTGGTTAGAGCGCAGTCCTGATAAGACTGAGGTCTGTGGTTCGAGCCCACAATGGCCCACTTTAAACATAAATTAGCCCTTCCTGGCTAACCGCAGAGGTTATAGCCCAGAGTCTTACATCTTTTATTCATTTCCTCTCTTAGTTTTTCTCATTGACTTCATTAGGTGGCACTGCTAACATTGATAAACGATGCCTAGACTTTTCCTCTTTCCACTAACCGCAGAGGTGAGTAAACAGGGCCACCTCATAATTGGTGGCTGTGATGCTGTAGAGTTAGCCACTGAGTTTGGCACGCCTCTATATCTCTTTGATGAATTTAGCTTGCGCAATAAGTGCACTGAGTTCAAAGCCGAATTTAGCCAGTGCTATGGTGATACTACAGTTATTTATGCCGGCAAAGCCTTTATAAATAGGGCTCTAGCCCTTGTCTTTAAGGAAGAGGGACTGGGGCTAGATGTAGTCTCTGCTGGAGAGCTTGGTATCGCCCAATCAGTTGGTTTTCCGCCAGATAAGGTCTACTTTCATGGTAATAATAAATCAGCTGAGGAAATCAGGCTGGCTCTGAAGTGGTATATTGGCCGGCTAGTGGTGGACAACTTTCATGAGCTTAAGCTGTTAGGTGAAATAGCTAAGGAGTCGGGCTATAGTCCCGATATATTGCTGCGCCTGTCTCCCGGGGTAGACCCTCATACTCACAAATATGTTGCTACTGGCGTTGTTGATAGTAAATTTGGTTTTCCCTTAGTTAGTGGCGAGGAAGCAGTGGCTCAAGTCATGTCAGCGCCTAACCTGAGCCTAGTAGGTCTGCACTTTCACTTAGGTTCCCTTATCTTTGAAGCTCAGCCATATCAAGAATCTATTGAGTTTATAATTAGCTTTGCTGCTAAAATGAAGCAGAAATACAATTTTGAGCTCAGGGAGCTAAATGTTGGCGGTGGGTTTGCTATTCAGTATACCCCGGATTCCCCAGCTCCACCCATCTCTGTCTATGCTGAGGCAATTGCAGCTAAGGTTATTAGTAAGTGCCGGGAGCTAAACCTGACATTACCGCGGCTTGTGGTTGAGCCGGGGAGGGCGATAGTAGGACAGGCTGGGGTAGCACTATATACGGTGGGTGTGGTGAAGGATATACCAGGTGTCAGGTGCTATGTCTCGGTAGATGGTGGTATGGCTGACAATATCCGCCCTGCCCTTTATGGCTCTAAGTATGAAGCAGTGGTAGCTAATAAGATGTTGGAGAGGGAGGCGGGGAAGGTTACTATTGCTGGCAAGTTTTGTGAATCGGGTGATATACTGGTTAATGATATTAATCTGCCTCCGGTTTCAGCCGGTGATATTATAGCTATACCCGACTGTGGGGCTTATTGTCTGCCAATGGCAAGTAACTATAACGCTTCACTTAAGCCAGCTATTATTCTGGTCAAAGAAGGCAAGGCACGCCTTATTCGGCGACGGGAGACCCTTGACGACCTGACCAGATGTGATTTAGTTTAGTTAGAGGAGACTCTAGTTTGTGGCAGGTAGTTGGGCAAAGCAAGTTGGTATCCTTACTCCAGCGTAGCCTGGAGGGGGAGGCTGTGGCTCATGCTTACCTTTTGGTTGGTCCACCTCATGTGGGTAAAATGACTCTGGCTCTGGATTTAGCTAAGGCGTTAAACTGTGAGGCATCTGACCCTCCATGTGGGGTATGTGATTCTTGCCAGAAAATAGTTTTAGCTAAGCACGCTGATGTCCAGATTATAGGTCTGACTACAAACGGTGATTCAGTTGAGGCCAAGCCCCGGGCAGAAATTGGCATTGACCAGGTTAGACAAATGCAACACTCAGCCAGCCTGCCGCCATTTGAAGGTAGGTATAAGGTATTCATTATTAACGGGGCTGAGCTACTATCAAATGAAGCGGCTAACTGCTTGCTTAAGACCTTAGAAGAGCCTGTAGGCAGGGTAATCTTTATACTGCTAACCACAAAAGACAAGTCCCTTCCAGCCACAGTGATTTCTCGCTGTCAACGGCTGGAGTTGCTTCCCCTGGCAGCTACCGAAGTAGAGGCTGCCCTTAATAGTCACTGGGGTATTGAACCACAAAAGGCTAAGCTTCTGGCTAGGCTTTCCCATGGCTGTCTGGGCTGGGCAGTATCAGCGGCTGTTGATGGTGATTTGCTCCAGCAGCGTGCTGAGCAGTTGAAAAGACTGCTTGACGTTATCGGGGCTAATTATGAACAACGCTTTGCCTACGCTGCCCAGTTGGTAGACCAGTTTAGCCACAGGAGGGAGTCAGTTCAGGAGATATTAGATTTGTGGCTTGACTGGTGGCGTGACCTTTTGTTGGTTAAGGTAGGCTGCAGTGATACTATTACTAATATTGACCTGGAAGCCACACTTATTGAGTGGGTAAGGGGTTTTAGTCTGGCTCAAATAAGAGCTTTTATTAATGGTATTCAGGCGGCCGGGGAGCAGCTCAGAGAGAATGCCAATCCACGTCTGGTGCTGGAGGTATTAATGCTTAGTATGCCTAGAAGAGAGGAGGGTGTTTCGGTAAAGCATGCCTGAGATTGTTGGGATACGTTTTAAGAGAGCTGGTAGAGTATACTACTTTGACCCGGCAGGTATTGACTTAGAGATAAATGACTGTGTAGTTGTCAATACGGGGCGTGGTTCGGAGTTGGGGCATGTGGTTATTTCTCCCAAGCTGGTATTGGTCAGTGAGATAGCCAAGCCCTTAAAGCCATTGGTGCGAAAGGCAGAAGCTGAGGAAATTAAGCGGGCTCAGGAATTTGAAGACAAGGAAAGGGAAGCTCTAGCTGAGTGTAGTAAGCTGATTGCTAAACTACATCTGCCAATGAAGTTGCTATCTGCTGAATACAACCTTG
>JAUWEU010000096.1 GCA_030608125.1 Dehalococcoidia bacterium | reverse complement strand
GGCGATGGTCTCCTCACCCTTCTTATCCAATCCGTAGGCGAGGGAGGCAGCCGTAGGCTCGTTAATTATTCTTAGCACCTCAAGCCCGGCTATCTTGCCGGCATCCTTGGTTGCCTGCCGCTGTGAATCGTTAAAGTAGGCAGGCACAGTGATTACGGCTTCATTAACCTTGTCACCAAGGTAAGCCTCGGCATCCATTTTAAGTTTTTGTAGAATCATAGCTGAGATCTCTGGGGGGCTATACTCTTTATCACCCATCACTACCTTGGCATCACCATTAGCTGCCTTAGCTATCTTAAAGGGTAGCAGCTTCCTGTCGTATTCCACAGTTGGCTCGTCAAACTTACGCCCCATCAAGCGCTTTATACTGAAAATAGTATTTTCCGAGTTGGTGATAGCCTGGCGTTTGGCCACCTGTCCTGCTAGACGTTCACCGTTCTTACTTATAGCTACTACCGACGGGGTGATGCGACCACCCTCAGCATTGGGGATAATTACCGGCTCCCCTGCTTCCATCACCGCCACCGCCGAAAAAGTTGTGCCTAAATCAATGCCTATAACCTTTGCCATAATTTATTCCTCCTTCTCCTCTTCGCCGTTGCCGACTACTACCATAGTTGGGCGGATAACTCTATCGTGTAACATGTATCCCTTTTGCAATTCCTCAATAACTATCCCCTCTTTACCTTTACCGTGCATGGTTGCTTCGTGGAGCCTGGGGTCAAATGGTTCACCCAGTGCCTTGATTTGGGACAATCCTTGTGCCTCCAGGCTTGCCCGGAGCTTACGCTCGATGAGCCTGATGCCATCTACCCAAGTAAGTTTAGCCATCTGGGGCGGAGTTGAGGTAAAGGCTCGTTCCAAATCATCAAGAATAGGTAGGAGGTTAAGCATAAGCATAGTATTGGCAAACTTGCCAATCTCTTCCTTTTCCTGCTCACTGCGTCGTTTGTAGTTGATGAAGTCGGCTTGGGCTCTTTGCCAGTTAGCCAGATTTGCTTCCGCCTTTTTCTTTTCTTCAGCCAGGGCTTGCTTTAATGCCTCTATATCCTCTACCTCAGCAACCTCTGGTTCCACTTGGCTATTTAAGTCTTCTGATTCTTGCTGTTTCATTTTATCTACCTCACCCCCTTGGTCCCCCTCTCCATGATAGGGATATATATTCCTATCGAGGGGGAATGGGTTATGTAAGAGAGGATTTTTACCCCGCAAAAACAAAGTTTTTGCGGGAACCCCGTATTCGCCTCTCTTTGACTCTCCTTATGAATTGACCTCAGGCTAGTTCTCTCCCATATAGCTCAGCCATCAGTCCACTCAGCACTGAGGAAAGGTAGCTTACGGTGGAGATGGCACGAGCATAGGGCATTCGGGTAGGCCCAATTACACCTATAGTGCCAGCGGCTTCTTTAGCTAAACCATATCGGCTGATGACCACGCTGTAATCCTGGATAACCTCTGCCTTATTCTCCTTACCTATAACTACCTGCACACCGTGGCTGGTTAGTCCTTGGGGGGCAATAATCCTCAGCAGGTTTCGGTGGTCAACTAATTCCATTAAGGGTAGCATCCGCTGGTTATGGGCAAATTCTGGCTGGTTAAGCATAAAGTGTAGACCGTCGAGGTAAGGCTCCTCATGCTTCTGTTCATCTTCAGCCTGCATCATCTTTAACAGGCAATCGGTTAACTGTTGTTCAATGGAGGAGAGCTTTATGCCTTTAACTAAAATCTGTGAGCTGGTTAAGTCAGAGTAAGCAATATTTAGTTTGTTGGCGATAGCCGTTAGCTTCAGTTGAGGCATAAGCTGGTCAAAGGTTATTAACTGTTGTTTCACCTTGGCTGCATGAAGGATGAGGACAATCAATGCCAATGAATCTTGTAGGGCAATCAACTCCAGGTGCTTGAATTGGCAGTTTGCTGGCTTAGGCGTAGTGACAATAGCCATATTTTGAACCAACTGAGCTAAAAGTTTTGCCGTTAGCCTTAGCCACTCCTCCAGTTCCCTTTCTATCTGGTGAAAGAGATGGCGTATCAAGCGCTGCTCGGCTAGGGGGAGCTCGATGTCACTCAGAGACTCCACATAGTAGCGGTAGCCTTTGTCTGAGGGTATGCTTCCGGCTGAAGGGTGGCAGCGGGTAATATAACCCTCTTGCTCTAGGTATGCCATCTCATTGCGGATAGTAGCTGGACTTACCTTCAGCTCATAGTCCTTGATAATACTCTGTGACGGTACCGGTGTTGCCCTAACGATATATTGGCCGACTATAGATTTGAGTACCTTCTCTGTTCTAAAAGATAACATCTTCACCTCGATTAGCAGTCTAAGGCTTAGACTGCTAATTACTATTTAATCTATCACTTCCTGCCTTTATTTGTCAAGAGTGCGTCATTTTAAAATGTTTTTGACAAAATTTAAAATTATGCTTGACAAAGTAGTAAAGTAGTATTATACTATTAACAGCAATGATGAGGCTAGATACATAAAGTAGGAATAGGTGATTGATAGCCAGGCAGACGGCTTGGTGACTTTCACCAAGCCGTTTTTGTATGTGTAGCACTTTAACAATTGAATATAGGACTAATGTCAAGTCTGAAGCAGGTCAAGCGGTGAAGGCATGCGGTGGATGCCTTGGCATCAAGGGCCGAAGAAGGGCGTGGCAAGGCTGCGAAAAGCCTCGGTGAGCTGTCTAGCAAGCCTAGCCGAGGATTCCCGAATGGGGCAACCCGCTCAGGTAAAACCTGAGCACCCCCAGCTGAACACATAGGCTGGGTGGAGGTAAGCAGGGGAAGTGAAACATCTCAGTACCCTGAGGAAAAGAAATTATTCCCTGAGTAGTGGCGAACGAAAGGGGAAAAGCCCAAACCCTATAAGCTAAGTGGTTCTGAGGCCTAAGCTTATAGGGGGTTGTAAGCCAGGTAGGACC
>JAUWEU010000101.1 GCA_030608125.1 Dehalococcoidia bacterium | reverse complement strand
GCCTCTCTAGCCTTTCAGAGCCAGGTTAGACCTGAGGATATTTATCATGAAGGTATTTCTCGACTCAGTAGCCGTGATTTCAAATATGCTCGGGAGCTGGGTTTTGCTATCAAACTTCTAGCCATAGCCAAACGAAGCAATCATTTAATTGAGGTAAGGGTTCATCCTGCCTTTATTCCTGAGGATTCTCTGCTGGCTAAGGTGGATGGTGTTAACAATGCAATTTTAGTGGAGGGCGACCTTGTCGGTCAGGTGCTTTTCTATGGTCAGGGTGCCGGCCCTCTGCCCACCAGTAGTGCCGTTATCTCGGACATCGTGTCCGAAGCACGAGATATTGTTCTTAACGTTGGTAACCGTTTTCAGGTAAAGTTGGATTCGGGTGCTCTCATCAAACCGATGTCTGAGATTGAGACACGATATTACCTCAGGATGAATGTTGCTGACCGCCCCGGGGTTTTAGCTCAGATTACTAAGGTTCTAGGTGACCACCGGATTAGCATTTCATCGGTTATCCAGAAGGAGGCTGATAGTGCCGCTCAGACTGCTGAGGCGGTTATTATGACGCACCCGGCTCAGGAAAAGGCAATGCAGCCGGCTCTTGACGAGCTGGCACACCTGGCGGTGGTTAAGGAAATAGGCAACTTCGTTCGGGTTGAAGCTTGAGCAAAGGGGTAGTGATGAAAACAGGAGTTCTGGTTAAGTATAAAGACTTCCTCCCAGTTACATCTAAAACGCAGCTATTTTCATTGGGAGAGGGAGGTACTCCCCTGGTCAGGTGCGATAAGCTGGAGAAGGAAACTGGTTGTGGGGAACTATATCTTAAGCTGGAGGGATGTAATCCTACCAGTTCATTCAAGGATAGGGGTATGGTAGTGGCTGTAGCCAAGGCGTTGGAAGCCGGCAGTAAGGCTATAATGTGCGCCTCAACCGGTAATACCAGCGCCTCAGCGGCTGCCTATGCTGCCTACTGTGGGCTTACCGCTATTATTATTGTGCCTAAGGGCAAGATTGCTCTAGGTAAGTTGGCTCAAGCTATTGTTTATGGGGCTAAAATAGTGGCTATTGATGGAAATTTTGACCAGGCTCTAAACATAGTCCGAAATCTAACTGAAAAGCATCCGGTTACTCTGGTAAACTCGGTTAACCCCCATCGTATAGAGGGACAAAAGACCGCTGCCTTTGAGGTTATTGATGCTCTAGGTGAGGCTCCAGACTATCTTTTTATCCCGGTGGGTAACGCGGGTAATATTACCGCCTACTGGAAGGGCTTTGTTGAGTATTATCAGGCAGGTAAGGTGGACAGTAAACCCAGAATGATGGGCTTTCAAGCCGAGGGGGCTGCCCCCATTGTTCGGGGCTATGTTATTCAGGGGCCAGAAACGGTGGCTACCGCCATACGGATAGGCAATCCGGCTAGCTGGCAGGGGGCGGTTACCGCTCGCGATGAATCTGGCGGCATTATTGATATGGTTAGTGATGACGAAATTTTATCAGCTTACCGGCTTTTGGCTACTAAAGGGGGTATCTTTGGCGAGCCAGCCTCAGCCGCTTCTGTAGCCGGGTTACTCAAGCTTTCCCGTAGGGGACTGGACTTTTCATCAAAGAAGGTGGTTTGTGTGATAACTGGCACTGGACTTAAGGACCCTGATACTACCCTGAAGAGCGCTGAGCCCCTTCTTGAACTTCCGGCTGATTTAATCGTTGTGGAGCAGGCTCTAGGCTGGGGCTAGCCACTAGGTGATAAAAATTAAAGGAGGCGAGAATGGCTAAGGTAATTAGTGAAGGCGTAGGAGAGTTCTATCAGCACTATCCCAGGGTAGCTTGCGTAGTTACTGCCCACGCTAAGGGTAAGGACAATGCTATGGCAGCAGCCTGGCATTCGGTCCTGTCTATGAATCCGCCTGTTTATGGCGTAGCCATCGCAACAAAGAGGTTTACCTATCAGCTTATTATTGAGAGTAAACAGTTTGGGGTTAATTTCTTACCCTATGAGGCGGCTGAGCTGGTTGCCTCCGTAGGTGGGAGTAGTGGTCATGATATAGATAAGTTTCAACGGTTTAATATTGCCAAAGATAAGCCGACAAAGACAGCAGTGCCCATCTTGGCGGCTGCCTATGCCGCCTATGAATGCCAGTTAGTTGATGATAGGGGCTATGGTGACCATAGATTGTTAGTAGGGGAGATTGTGGCGGTGCATATGACGAAGGACGTCCTTACTCCCGAGGAAACATTGGATTTGGATAAGATTAGTCCTACTATGTATCTGGGAGGTAACTTTTACTGTACGGCAGCCAAGGATACAAGAAGGTACCTAGACCGTGAGGTCTACGGCAAGCGTTAAAGGAGGGTTAGAGTGATTGACGAGACTGGAATTAGAGCAGCAGTGGTTTCTATCATTAAGGCTATTGGGGAAGACCCTAATAGGGAAGGGTTGGTGGATACGCCGAAACGTGTGGCTGAGATGTATGCCGAGCTTTTTATGGGACTTAATATGGACCCTAGAGAAGAACTGACAGTGGGTTATGAGGTGGGACACCGGGAAATGGTAATTGTGAGGGATATCCCCTTTTATTCTATGTGTGAGCATCACCTCTTACCATTTTACGGTGTGGCTCATATTGGCTATATCCCAAATGCCGATGGGCGTGTAGTCGGTCTTAGCAAACTAGCTCGGGTGGTG
>JAUWEU010000014.1 GCA_030608125.1 Dehalococcoidia bacterium | reverse complement strand
GGCTATGATGGTCTTAATCTGCCTTATGATGTCCCGGCTAACCAGTTCTTGACTATTGAGGGCAAGCGGCTTTCTACCAGCCGGGGTTGGGCAGTCTGGCTACCTGACTATCTATCACGCTATGACCCTGACCCCTTACGCTATCTATTATCAATAAATATGCCAGAAACAGGGGATACCGATTTTTCATGGCGTGAATTCTTTCGTCGTAATAATGATGAGCTGGTGGCTACTTATGGTAACCTGGTTCATCGAGTGCTTACCTTTGTCTATCGTAGCTTTGATGGCTGTGTACCCGCGCCTGGAGAATTTGATAGCCATAGTCAGGCTTTACTCAATAAAGCTAAGGATACCCTTAATATGATGGACGAGCTTCTTTATTGGTGCCATTTTAAGGAAGCAATAAGGTTGGCTATGTCTCTGGCTCAGGAGACTAATCGCTACCTAGATGAGAAATCTCCTTGGAAGATAATCAAACAGGACAGGCAGGCTTCAGCCACCGCCTTATATGTTGCTACTTCAGTGCTCTGCTGCCTTAGAACGGCATTATATCCCTTCTTACCCTTTAGCTCTCAGAAGTTACATGAGTTTCTTGGTTTTAAGGGTAATATAGAGGATGGTGGCTGGCAGCTACACCTCCCATCACCAGGGCAGAGGTTACTTCCTCCTGAACCCCTGTTTTCTAAATTGGATGAAGGGTTGGTAGAAGAAGAGACTAAGCGGTTGGGTTTACCTGATAGTTGAGGAGGTATTTTGGAGCTAATCACAATTTACCAGCCTATTCGGGAAGATTTAATCAAGGTAGAGGATAAGCTAAGGTCAGTGAGTAAGGTTGATTTTCCCTGGCTATCTGATTTGCTTGCCTATAGTCTGAAGGGTGGTGGCAAGGGGATTCGTCCAGCGTTTGTTCTCCTGTCAGGTAAGTTTTATGACTACAACCTTGATCACCTTCTGCCCATGGCTACAGCCGTTGAGCTTCTTCATACAGCTACCCTGGTCCATGATGATGCTATTGACAAATCTTTAATCCGCCGAGGTAGGGCAACGGTTTATAAAGTGTGGGATGGGGACAAAGCAGTGCTCCTCGGAGACTACCTATTTGCTAAGGCAGAAGAGTTTGCCGCTGCTACTGGGAATCTCCAAGTAATAAAGCTCTCCGCCCAAACCCTTCAGGTTATTTCCAGCGGAGAGTTAAATCAAGCCTTTAATGCTTTTAACCTGGAGCAGACTCGTCAGCACTACTTGCAAAGGATTTCCAGTAAAACCGCCTCTCTGTTTTCTACAGCTACAGAGTCAGGGGCTATTTTGAGTCAAGCTCCGGAAGAGTCAATCAAGGTGTTAAAAGACTACGGTTACAACCTTGGTATCGCCTTCCAAATCGTAGATGACATCCTGGACTTTATTAGCACCGAAGAGGAATTGGGCAAGCCTATAGGTTCAGATTTAGCTCAGGGCACCCTTACCCTGCCGTCAATGATTCTTTTGGAGCGCTATCCTGAGGATAATCCAGTAAAGAGGCTATTTCAGAACAGGGATAAGCAGGAGAATATAAAACAGGCGATAGAATTAGTCTGTAATTCGTCAATTATTGAAGAATGCTATGCGGTTGCCTCAGAGTATCGTGCTAGGGCTTGCCGTAATCTTAATCTCTTGCCCGAGAATGCCAGTCGCCAGGCATTAATAGAACTAGCAAATTATGTGGTAAATCGAAAGAGATAAACATGCTGCGTTCTGGTTCAGATAGATTATTGACACTGAAGTTAGAAGTGGCTTATAATTTTATTATCCAGTGAGTAGATTTGCCGAAGGAAAGCGTAAAAGTAAAAGATTGATTTTAGCCAGGAGGAGTTATGGGAAAACTGGGTATAGCTCTTGATTTGGGTACCAGTGGCTTCAGAGGGCAAGCCATTGACTTGGATGATGGGAATAAAATAATCTCAACTGCCATTACCACCCGGCATCCCATGCCAGGGGCTAATGTAATCGACCACTTACATTTTGCCCTGGAGGTCGGGCTGGAAACAGCCCATGAGACGGTTATGCATGCTGTCAATCGGGTTATTGACAACCTTAGAATTGACAAAAATGATGTGGTGCGATTGGCTGTGTGCGGCAACCCTATTCAGCTTTCTCTTTTCAGGGAAATTGAGATAAGAGACCTAGCTTATGCCGGAAAACGAAAACTGGAACTTCTGGGAGTGGTCCCCCCCAAAAGAGACGCCCAGATACTTGAAGCCTCGGATATCAGAGGTCTTAACCTGCCGACCAAGGTAGACATATTGATGCCACCGGCGGTTCGCCATGAGATCGGAGCCGATGCCCTGGCTATGATGATCCAGGCACGTGCGCTGGAAAAACAAGAAATCGCCATTGTTACCGATTACGGTACTAACAACGAAATGTCCCTAATAGTAGAGGGGGAAGTCTATACCGGCTCTACGGCTGCTGGTCCTGCCCTGGAAGGGCAACAGATTGAAGATGGACTATTAGCCCTCCCCGGAGCCATCTCTGATGTCGTTTATGAGGATGGTGGACTTCGGTGTTCTATCCTTGATCAGGATATGTTTCCCCAAATGGGAGACCGAGTCGACCCCGAGTCGGGAAAAGTCCTGGATAAAGGGGAGTTAGAGGCTGTGGGCATTACTGGTACCGGAGTGGTTGCCTTAATCAGCCAGGGACTAAAGGCCGGACTGATTAAACTTCCCAAAATCAATATGAGCGATGGTGAGATTAAACTTTGCAACGGCGTCAAGTTTACCAATCATGATGTTGAGGAGGCAGGTAAAGCCATTGGTGCGGTCAGGGCGGGGCATGTGACCCTTTGCCAAGCAGCCGGTATAGAGATGAGCCAAATAGAAACGGCTTATATGGCTGGCGCCTCCGGGACCTATGTTGATGCCCTGAAGGCTCAGCAAATAGGTATGGTACCGGCTGGGGTTAAGAGAATCTACCAAGTGGGGAACACCTCTCTGGCTATGTCCAGGGATATGGTCGCGAGCGAGGATGCACTGTGGGACATGCAAAAAATGGCTAATGAATTACGCCAAACCCATATTATGTTTGCCGAGTCTAAGGTTTTCGCCAAGGTTTACATCCTTGAACTTTCCTACTGGACTGAGGGTATGCCCTGGAAGACCTACCAACAATTTCTTAAAAAATACGGCTTTCCTCCCACGCAGGAGGTCAGCGAGATTCCCCAGGTTATTAAGAAAGTGCAGAGGGACATACCAGACTTAGGGGTTATGGGGCTGAAGGTCATTCCTGACATCGGGGAACGGAAAAAGATGCTTTTTGAGGGCTGCATTGGCTGCGGGAAGTGTATTGAGGAGTGCCCCGAGGAGGCTCTTGTTCAGGAGGAGGACGATAGCATCGTTATTGACCTGGCTCTATGTGATGGGGTAGCCTGCGGAAGATGTGAAAGGGCATGCACCGAAGGGGTGTTCGACCTGATTAAACTGCTTACTTCAGAAGTCAAAGCCCGATAAAGTAGATGTTTATCGGCAGAGGAGGAAATGACCATGGACAGGATGAAGGCAGATGCTGTGATGATACCGAGCTTGAAAAAGGTTAAGGGCATTGTGGAAGTCAGCCCTTTTTCCGATAAAGATAGGCAAGAGGTCCTCAATATTGAGGCCGATGCCGAAAAAGCATCCTTGATGGGTTTTGGTAAGGTTGTCAGCGTCGGGGTCAGGAAGGTGCTGGCTTGTGATTTGGTCTATGTGGCGCTAACCGACATGGAGTTTGAGTGGGGTTGTCCCTCCCTGATTTTAAAAAAGGGTGAGGAGGTGGTGGGCGAAGAGGTTAAGGATGAGGAAGTTATCGCCCGGCTGTCCAAAATGGAAAATGTCTGGTTTATGCACAAAAATTTTGTTATTTACAAGGACAAGGTATCTTTTCCCCAGGATATCATGAAAAAGGTCTGCCATTTTGAGATTCCGTGCCTCCCGGCAGAATGGTCTGTCCTGGAAGGAAGCGATTTCTCATGTCATTCCATTGTTTACACTACACCCACCACTCCTAGTGATATATTTTTGAAGAACAACTATTTTGAGGGGCTTGATGAGCGGGGCTTGGGGACTATTCTCATCGGGGTCGAATTGTAGTCGGGAAATTATTCGCCTATTGCCGTATCGTTGCTCATTTAGGCATTTCGGCGAATGAATACTTCTCCATCTATCCCTTCATAAGAATTGGGCTAATTTGTCATTCTTACTTAATTGTTAGTTTGGGCAGATTTAAGCCTCTTGAGCCATTTTTATCAGAAACATTGGTAATTCAAGGGCGCTAACCGGACCTAATGTGACCTCCCAATCCCACGAGGCCAATCTTCTAATATCCGCAGCCTTAGGCTCGCACACTCCGGGGAGAATGACCTTACGGTGGCTAACTTCATTGGCTATCCCTGATTCGCCGAGCGATTTATAAACTTCGGAGGGGCTGAAGGTCTCTGCCGCCAATGCGCTCTCTAGGCTGTAGCTCTGAGTATCTATAGCTAATAAAAAGGCATCGACATGAGTTTCTTCAAGGATAAGCTTTATCACGGAAATAGTTTCGTGACAATTTCCGTTTATTAGTACCATAGAATCAGGGGTTGGATTTCCAATCTTAATGATACCGGGGGTGACTGGCCTCCCTGGCGCGGTATCGCCTATTGAAGGGAGTTCAAGCTTAAACACTTTTTCCATCGCTGCCGCGATTTTTTCGTCCAATATGGGGCATTTAGTAGGCAGGGCTTTGCCTTCAATTACTAGCTCAGCAAACTCCACATCACTTGCCGCTCCACATTCACTGTAGCTCACATCTGGAAGATAATTAAGCAAATCTTCCTCTTCAAGGGGACGAAACTCTTCATATTTTTGTTCTCCAGCCATCTTATATTCCTCCTTTAAAATTAAGAATCACGTAAGCATTAACCGGTTCTTATCATAAAGACCTAAGATTACTATAATAAGATTGGGATGGAAATGTCAAACCCTCATATTGAATTATAGCAATCTGTGCCCCGTAAGCTAAAGGGAAGCACACCGAATGCTAAAATCGCCGGTGTGCCTCCCAATGCTCTAAAGAGAACTACGTAGACAATGGTCATTAAGCCTACCGTAAAGCTAGCTTTGCCTACGGTCCCATTGGCAGTCCACCCGTAGCCGCCAGCCAGAAGGCAGGGGCCCACAGACCGACAAACGTCCATATGATTAGTGACCAACCTAAGGTCCTGAGGGAGAACTTGCCGTAATCGGCGAGCCAGCACATGATATAGAGAACCAAGTATCCAGCGCAAGCTAATGCCAGGAAGTTGCTCCTGGCCCACAACTGCGTGCCATCTGCCAGGACTGGGCCACCGGTTAAAAAGAGAATGATGTAGACAATGGTTATTAAGCCTACCGCAATACTAGCATTGCCCGCGGTCCTCAGGTCTGTCATTCCGGCATATAGAACATAACCGGTGATGTTGTAAAAGAGACCATATGCGAAGAGCAGGCCACCAACAATCGGGTTCGCGCCAAAGGTTGCTATAACGATGGCGCCTACGCACGTAAGTGTGCCCACCATGAGGGTAAGAGCACCTGTGCTTCTGGCCTCTCCTTTGCCTAGGAGAAGTAATCCTACAGGTATCCACATAAGACTAATTCCCAAAAGTACTGGGACTACCATATTTCCTTCCTCCTTTTCTTGATGAATTGAAAACTCGATGTCACTCAAACATCAATTCAAAAAAGTGACGAACCTCACTCCTAATGAGTGTTTATCACCACCATAAGCATTCCCCCTCGCTCAAGCTTTATTGGAAATCCTCTAGACATCCATACAAACAAATTTTACCGTCCTATCTACTTTGGGTAACACACAGGGCGGTAATATGATTAGGAACTGACCTTCTCGCCGCTCATTCCCGCTAAACAGCGGTTGAGCGCAGCCCCAATCAGTTCCTTTTTTAGGTTTCTCCCGATTATTGAGATTTTACTCTGTTGGGCACTTTTAATTTCTTGCCAAGAAACTTCTCCCGAGGCAAGTTGTCCCACCAGCCATTGGTTATCAACCTTGAATATTCCTTTGGCTCTGACTATTTCCTCGCCGAAAAGGGTAGAATTTAGCATCTCTTGAAACACCTTTTCTAATTCTTGCCGTTCGAAAGAAAGTTCAAAAGTGCAACCAAAAGATTCATAGCCTAATGTATCTTCCTCCTCGTGGATGTGGATGAGTCCCTCTTCTTCTACTTCCCCTATTGGGGAAGCCGGTTCCGCTTCAAAATCTGCGGACACATAAGGGGCAGCGGAGAGAGCTGATTTGTATTCTTCCCACTCCACTGCCCCAAACTCCGTCAAAAGAACAGGAACTTTAGGATTGATTGCCGATATAGCATCTTTGGTAACCGCGGCTTGTATTTTTTTGACTCTGTCACATTTATTTAGCAAAACCACATGCGCATTTCCTACCTGGGACTCGACAAAATGTCGGTTGCGCTTATAAAAATTCATGAAATTTGTAGCATCGGTAATCAGGATATTATGTATACTCTCAATCCTATCCTTGAATAATTCGGCGTTTGTGATATACATTATCTGCGTTATTTGAGCTACACCAGTCGGCTCGATTATAACCCTCTGCGGATTGATGGTTTCACTTATCTCCAGCATTTGGCGTCTAAAGTCGACTTGAAGGGTGCAACAGATACAGCCGGCGGGCATTTCTACTATTTCGCCATACTGACTGGCTAATAAATCCCCATCTATACCTACCTCGCCGAACTCATTTACCAACACTACAATTTTTTCATCTTGCCCCCATTCCTTGAGAATGTTGGCGATAAAAGTGGTTTTGCCGGAACCTAAAAAACCAAAAACAATATCAGCAATCATCCTCCGCCCTTTTTACCTTATTGGCTTATTATTAGGGCTCCACTAATTATCCGTTCCACTTTGACCGCATATCCTCCCAACTCATACCGGCCAGGGCATCCTCACCCAATGGGCAGGCCCAGCTATCCTCTTTGCCCCAAATACTCAGGGGGAAAGAGGTTGACCACTCTTCGGCGACCGCTCCCCCGGCGCTAATAAAGGGGACAATTATTCCCGCTCCCTCAAGTATGTGGCAAATCTTGGGAAAAGCAGTCATGGTGGTGGTCATTAGGGCTGTTCCGGTGACCAGGATCGGTTTATGCTCCTTAACTGCGGCTACAACCGTATCTACCGGACAATCACACCCTAGATTGATAACCTCAAAGCCACCAGCATTGAACAGGGCGTTGGCAATAACCTGACCGATGTCGTGAATATCACCCTCGGCAGTATGGGTTACCACTGTACCCTTCCTTGCCATGGGCTTGCCCATGGCTTCCTCGCAAAGGAGGATGCCAGCGTTCATGGCATCGGCGGCGAGAATAACCTGGGGCAAGAAATAAACGCCCTCATCCCACAGACGGCTCACTTCATTCATGCCGGCGATAAGGCCGTCAGTAATAACCTCCATTGGTGCTTTGGTGGCTAAAGCCTTTTTGACTGCTGGGGCAATGCCCTCCTCTTCACCTTCAACAACGAGTGTGCCGACCGCTTGCAAAGCAGGGTCAGCGGAGATTTTCCGTGCCTCCTCCTTTTTCACCTCAACAACAAGGTCGTAGCGTCTTAAAATATTAGAAAAATCTGTCAAGAATTTCATGCTTTTCTCCTTTTATCAATTTACCAATTGATTCCGGCAAAACTACAACTAGTCTCGTTTACTCTTGGCTACTTTCACTATAACCAAAAGTTTTTGTCGGTGTGCCTAAGAGCAATATTTAGATGTCGGCTCTTATTATTTCAAACCGTAGGAATCTGGATTAAAGCCTGGCACTAGCTTCTTGTATTTTGCCAAAGCCATATCGACAAAGGTTCCTTCATCCTCAGGAAGAGCCTCCATGTCCTTCATTGCTTTCTCTAGGGCTGCTTTTTCAAAGACGGTCAATTTAAACTTTGAGTCAGCCAGGATGATGCTACCTGCCTTCATGGCTCCGGCTCTGGCTCTGGTATAGAATCCCTTAGACGTGTTGCTGACGATGGCATTGCCTATCGCCCAGGCATTATCGGGCACCAGGATAAGGCTGTGGGAATCCCGATACGCGTCAGAGTTGACCAGAATCGTTTGCATCTCTTTCGCCAAACCCAAATCGATGGCACAGTTGAACTGAGCACAGTCGTAACCGAGTATCTCAGCGAAGACCGAGGTGGTGGTAGCACCGAACATGTCGTGATATTCCACAGCCTCGTTGCTCCAGAGATCACATACGGCAGCAATCAGGTTGCTGGCCAGGTCGGAGTGCCCACAAGCACTAGTCTTGCCCTCGGTGGTGATAGGAACCCCGGTCATGGACTTGATGATGGGATCCTCATAGGCGCAGTCCTTGGTGGGTCCAGTAGCACCACACTCATAGGCTACCATAGTCCTTGCCGCCGAAATAGCCCTGCACAGTGCGGCAATTACATGAGGCACATCCTTGGAGACCATGCCCCCGGCCATGAACATGGCTGTGTTTGCCTCTGAACAGTTGGTGTCCCCGCCGGGAATGCAATTATTCTTCTTGCAAATATCTACAATCTGGTTCCAACACCACTCCATGTCTATAGAGCCCAGATAGCCTATACCGAAGAGAATACCACCCATATCCAGGCGGATGAGGGCGTAGTCAAATACTTCCTTCCCGCCCATGGACTCGATGGACACGTGGTCGGAATATTTGGAGCATGCATCAAAAGATTCCATCATTTCCTTGATATAATCGCATGTCCGCATGTGGACGCTCTCTGGCCTGCGCAGGTCGGCTATAGTCGACGTATGAGCGCACTTCAGCCCGTATTTAGCCAGTAAATCATCCATCTGCCTAGCTACCTGAGCGGCAATATCTCCACCCCATTCGGGGGTATGAGTCATCTGGTAGACATGCTCATTCTCGACCACCAGAGTGGGATGTCCCACGACGACCATTCTTTCCATGGCATCGAAGTTCATCCTTTCATATTCCCGCAACAGGGTCTTCTTGGTCTTTTCGGAGCCCGGTCTGGGATGGGGTTTTATCGTAGGATGGACATAGCCTCCACCATACTTAATTCCCCTTTTGCTGGTAACCGGGAACTTGGTAGTTCCGAAAATCATCTCATCGCCACTTTTAAACGCCATTTCAGTTCTTGGTTTTCTTGCCATTTTTTTCCCCCTTTTTTAATAAATAGTTTGTTCCTATTTATCCTTCAATTTATCTTTTTGGATGTCACCTCCTTTCCTATTTAGTTATGAATTTAGGGAGTAATAAACCAAA
Source organism: Dehalococcoidia bacterium (assembly GCA_030608125.1). The sequence goes on along the minus strand of JAUWEU010000014.1, from coordinate 641 downwards.
TTTACTCTATCATACCTCAAATTTTTTTGCAAACCCTAATTACAAGCCCTGACGTGCTTCATACTCTTCTTTTCTCAGCCTTGCCTCTTTATACTCTTCTTTTCTCAGCCTTACCTTCTTCTGGTAATGCTGCCAAAGGCTAGCAATCAATTAGTTCTGCCAAAACCGGTGATGATTTTGCTTAATATGTATAGCTTTTGGCTACTTCCACCATAGCGATAAGGTTTTCGGTGGGTGTACCCGGGGCTACGGCACAGCCCGGAGCCAATATCTGAATACCCGCCTCTACCTGCTCTTTACACGCCGCCTTTACTTCATCCGGAGTTTTCATAAATAATACTTTAGCCGCGTCTGCCCCGCCCATAAAGATAGGCTTCGGTCCGACTAATTCCCTGGCTAGCTTTAGGTCAGTGGCAGGTTCTATACTCAAGATATCGGGGCCGCTCTTCCCCTCCCACTCTATGATGGAGCCGACATCACCACAGATATGGAGTATCGTAGGAACCTTTATCTCCTCAAACTGCTTAGCTTGGAATTGATATACCAAGTCATGGTAACTCTTGGGCATTATAATGTCGGGAGAAGCAGTCATATCCTCATTGGCGATGATGTCGGCACCGGCATCAATGAGGGCAAGGGCT
>JAUWEU010000059.1 GCA_030608125.1 Dehalococcoidia bacterium | reverse complement strand
CTTTCCCCTAAAGACTCAGCTTTATTATGATAAGAATAAGTTGCGATGAAGATTGCTGTCACTGGTAAAGGCGGAGTAGGGAAGACCTTATTAACGGCTCTCCTTGCCAAGATATTTTCTGAAGCTGGCTATTCTGTTCTAGCTATAGATGCTGACCCCGATGCCAATCTAGCTGCCACCCTTGGTTTCCCCGACAGTGACAAGATAATCCCCATATCTGAGATGAGTGCTCTTATTGAAGAAAGGACAGGGGCACGCCCGGGTCAGATTGCACCCTACTTTAAGTTAAATCCTAAGGTTGATGACTTGCCCGAAAAATATTCTCTTAAATATAATGGGATTAGATTAATGGTGATGGGGCGAATCAAAAAGGGTGGTAGTGGTTGTTATTGCCCGGAAAATGCCTTGTTACAAGCCCTGCTCATTCACCTACTCGTGTTTAGAAATGAAGTAATTATTTTAGATATGGAGGCCGGAATAGAACACCTAGGACGGGCAACAGCCAAGGCAGTAGACAAACTGATTGTAGTGGTAGAACCAGGCAGACGGAGCATTGAAACAGCCTACAGAATTGATGAGCTGGCACAGGATATTGGTTTACCGAATATCGCCGTGGTAGCCAATAAGGTTAGAAACCAATCAGACAGGGAATTCCTAGTTTCTAACCTTCCCGACTTTGAATTCCTTGGCTTTATCCCCTATGACCAAGCAATAGTAGACGCTGACCTGGCTAATCTTCCCTTGCTTGATTCCAGTCAGCAGATTATCAACGAAGTAAGAAATATTTATCAGGTTTTGTTATCAACGGCACAAGTACAAAGCCTGATAAATTAGAAGGAAGCATAACTACATTTAAATAGGCATCCATTAATAGCAAAAATTTAAATAAAGGAGGTTTTCTGTGGCTTACGATGCGGTAAAAATGAAGGATTGGCAGATTTCAGAAGCGGCTGAAGTCAACATGCCAACCCCTGATGAGTGGCGGGAGAGACTAAACCTGGAAAAGGATGAGATTCTTCCTTTCGGGAGACTATGCCGGCTTGATTTTATAAAAATCATTGACCGCCTCAAGGACAAGCCGGATGGCAAGTACATTGAGGTAACTGCTATAACCCCGACGCCGCTGGGTGAGGGGAAAACAACAACGACAATGGGTATTTTGGAAGGCATGGGCAAGCGGAAGCTAAACGTGGGTGGTGCTATCCGCCAGCCTTCAGGCGGTCCGACGATGAATATCAAGGGAACCGCTGCCGGCGGTGGTAACGCCCTGGCTATTCCCATGACCGAATTCTCTATGGGTCTTACCGGAGACATCAACGACATCATGAATGCCCATAATCTAGCCATGGTGGCGCTTACTTCCAGGATGCAGCACGAGCGCAATTACAATGACGAGCAACTGGCTAGACTCACCAAGATGAGCCGCCTAGACATCGACCCCACTAGGGTGGAGATGGGCTGGATTATGGATTTTTGCGCTCAGAGCCTGCGCAATATCGTCATCGGTCTCGGCGGTCGCATGGATGGCTTCGCCATGCAGTCCAAGTTCGCCATCGCCGTCAGCTCTGAGCTTATGGCTATCCTGTCCATTGTTAGGGATTTAGCTGACCTGCGGGAAAGACTGAATAATATCACGGTAGCCTTTGATAAGAAGGGCGATGTCATTACCACGCGTGACCTTGAGGTGGGGGGCGCCATGACCGCCTGGATGCGTAACACTATTAACCCCACCCTGATGTGCACCGTGGAGTATCAACCTTGCATGGTGCATGCCGGACCATTTGCCAATATTGCCGTGGGGCAGTCATCAATAATCGCCGACCGAGTCGGGCTGAAGCTGTTTGACTACCATGTTACCGAGAGCGGCTTCGGTGCTGACATCGGCTTTGAGAAGTTCTGGAATGTTAAGTGCCGCTACAGTGGTCTCAAGCCGCATGTATCGGTACTCACCACCACCATCCGGGCACTGAAGATGCATGGTGGCGGACCTAAGGTAGTAGCTGGTCTGCCCCTGCCTGACTCTTATGCTAAAGAGGACCTGGGACTCCTGGAGAAGGGCATGCCAAACATGGTGCACCACATCAACATCATCAAAACATCTGGTATCAAACCAGTGGTGTGCATCAATCGCTTCCACACCGATACCGAGGCTGAAATCGCTATGGTGAGAAAGGCAGCCGAGGCAGCCGGGGCATACTGTGCTGTGTCCAGCCACTGGGCTGACGGCGGCGATGGCGCCCTGGAGCTGGCTGATGTGGTCAAGGAAGCCTGTAAAGTTGAGAATGAGTTCAAGTTCCTTTATCCCGTGGAAATGAAACTGCGGGAGCGGGTGGAAAAGATTGCTAAAGTGGTCTATGGAGCTGATGGCGTGTCCTGGACCCCTGATGCCGAAGCCAAAGCTAAGAAACTTGAGTCCGATTCTAAATATGATGATTACACCACCATGATGGTCAAGACTCATCTGAGCCTCACCCATGACCCGGCAGTTAAGGGCACCCCCAAGGGTTGGACTCTGCCCATCCGCGATGTGTTGATTTATTCCGGGGCGAAATTCCTCTGTCCCTGTGCCGGAACCATCAGCCTGATGCCAGGAACCTCATCTGACCCTGCCTTTAGACGGGTCGATGTAGATGCAAACACGGGAAAGGTCACGGGGCTGTTTTAGCGGAGGATAACTGCTTGAGTTTTAATATTGCTGTGGCTGGAAAGGGTGGTAGCGGCAAGACATCTGTAGCCAGTCTGGTCATTCGCTATCTTAGAAAGAACGGCTCGGGACCAATTCTGGCAATTGATGCTGACCCCAATGCCAATCTGGGAGAGAGTCTGGGACTTAATGTCAATAAGACGGTTGGCTCGATGCTGGATGAATTCCAAAAGGACAAGATAAACATACCTCCTGGAATGACCAAGGAGACTTATCTGGAGTATAAATTAAACGAGATTATCGTTGAAGGTGAAGACCTTGACCTGATAACGATGGGCAGGGGCGAGGGTCCAGAGTGCTACTGTTACCCTAATCTTATCCTGAGGAAATTCGCCGATACCCTGGTTGAAAACTATGCCTATATGGTTATGGATAATGAGGCTGGGATGGAGCATCTGAATCGGAGAACCACTCAGAATGTTGACCAGCTTCTTATAATCTCTGACCATTCAGTGAAGGGGGTGCGAACTGTTGCCCGGATAAGGGACCTGGTCTCCGAGCTAAAGCTGATGGTGAAAAAGCAATCGGTGATAATCAATTTCGCCCCGACCAAGCTAGACCCTCTCGTTATTGAGGAACTAGATAGGCTGGGAATTAAGCCCACAGCTATAATTCCTGAAGATGAGCAGGTCTATGAGTATGATCTCAAGCTAAAGCCGCTGCTTGATCTGCCTGATACCTCAAAGGCAGTGAGGGCAATTAGTGATTTGATGGCTAATTTGTAAAGGATTGGCTTACTGTGTCATAATAATAAGAAAAGGGGGCAAAAATGCCAGCACAAATTATTAGTGGAACCGAGATTGCCAAACAGATTCGCCAGGAGCTAAAGCAAGAGATTACTGAGCTCAAAGAGAAGCATAATCTCATACCAGGACTAGCCACTGTCCTGGTGGGCGAGGACCCGGCATCCCAGGTTTATGTCGGGTCAAAGGTAAAAACATGCGAGGCTTTGGGTGTCTATTCAGAAAGACATGACCTGCCGGCTGAGACCGGTCAGGAAGAACTACTAGCTTTAATTGACAAGCTAAATAAAGACCAAAAGATTCATGGCATCCTGGTCCAACTGCCCCTGCCCAAGCATATCAATGAAACTGAAGTTCTTTGTGCCGTTGACCCCAAAAAGGATGTTGACGGCTTTCATCCAGTGAATGTAGGCAAACTAATGATAGGTGAGCCAGACTATTTACCTTGCACTCCTCATGGGATACAGCAGCTTCTAATCCGGTCCGGGGTTAAGATTGAAGGGGCAGAGGTAGTAGTCGTCGGCAGGAGTAATATCGTGGGCAAACCTATAGCCAATATCCTTCTCCAGAAGAAAGAGGGAGCTAATGCCACGGTGACTATATGCCACACCCGAACTAAGGATATTTCCTTTCATACCAAGAGAGCTGATATACTAATTGTAGCTGCGGGAAAACCCAAGGCTATCACCGCCGACATGGTCAAAGAGGGGGTAGTGGTCATTGATGTTGGTGTTAACCGAATAGGAAAGACCCCGGAAGGTAAGGCTATCCTGTGCGGAGATGTTGACTTTGACGCAGTTAAGGAGAAGGCTAAAGCCATTAGCCCGGTTCCCGGCGGGGTTGGACCGATGACTATAACTATGCTTATGCTAAACACATTAAGAGCGGCAAAACTGGCTGCCGGACTAACCTAAGGAGTGAGAAAAACGATGGAGTATAAGATTGAAAAAAAGAGTGCACCCGGTAGGGAGGAAGTAGAAGTGCTGGGAGCAACCTTTGACGAGGGTAAGCCCGAAGGCGAGGAACTTGGCAAATGGAGGCAAAAACTAGTCAGCCGTAAAGAGAAGCTCAAATATCTGCAAACTGGCGAGAGATATTGGTATGGGGAAGATTGGTATGGCAGTGAAAAGAGGAGGAATCCGGCTTAGATAGGGAAGACCAAAATGGCGTTTGAAATTCCTAGCTATACAGCTAGGAATTGTTACTTTGGTTATGTAAAATTGGTAGTGGACAGGGAGATAAAAAATGGCATTTGAAATTCCCAAGACATTATATAGCGGCAAAATCAAAGAGATAAAACTGGGCAAGGGGAATAAAGCAGTAACCATTGGCGGGGAGAGTGCTTATCCCTTCTACCTTTTTGAAGGCGAGATGCCAAATCTGCCCAAGATAGCCATGGAGGTTTGGGACTGTGCCCCTGAGGAGTGGGCTGAAGCCGCTTTAGAGCCTTTTGCCGGGGTAACCAATGACCCTGTTGCCTGGGCAAAGAAATGTATTGAAGATTATGGAGCAGATATGATCGCCCTGCAACTAATAAGCACCGACCCCAACGGGCTTAATCGGGAAGCTGATGAAGCTGCCGAGGTGGTCAAAAGGGTAGCCGAGGCTATTGATGTTCCCTTAATCGTTTGGGGAACAGCCAATCATGACAAAGATACCGAGGTTCTAAGAAAGGTCTGTGAGATTTGCCAGGAGAAGAACCTGATTATCGGACCAGTTGAGGAAGGAGACCACAAGAAGATTGGTGCCGCCGCCCTTGGTTATCACCATACCGTGATTTCGTCAAC
>JAUWEU010000063.1 GCA_030608125.1 Dehalococcoidia bacterium | reverse complement strand
GCATGGATTAAGGCACTAACCGGGGTCGGACCCTCCATAGCATCAGGCAGCCATACATGGAGTGGAAATTGAGCTGACTTGCCTACAGCCCCAGCGAAAATTCCAATAGCCGCCCAGGTTAGAACTGTGCCAGCCAGGGCTCCAGTTATTGCTAGGCTATGCAGTTCAGCAATATCAAAAGTCCCGGTATGAGAAAATAGAAGCAATATTGCCGCTAGGAAGCCGAAGTCACCAAGCCGGGTAACAATAAATGCCTTTTTAGCTGCATTAGCCGCTGCCGGGCGATGGAACCAGAAGCCAATGAGGAGATAAGAGCATAAGCCAACCAGCTCCCAGAAGACAAAGAGAAAGAGCAGATTGTTAGCCAGAACTAAACCCAGCATTGAGGCGGTAAATAGTGACATGAAGGCATAGTAGCGGTGATAGCCGGGGTCTCCACGCATGTAGCCCTGCGAATAAATCTGAACCATCAGGCTGACTATGGTAACCACCAGCAGCATTACCGCCGTCAGCGAGTCCACCATCAGCCCAATATTAATAGTGAAATTCCCAACAGCTAACCACGTTATGGGGCTCATTTCTAGCACGTGACCATCTGCTGCCATCACTGCCGTCAGTACCCAGATAGACAGGGCTAATGAACCAGTTAGAGCGGTAATGGTAATATAACCGGCAACCTTTGACTCCTGCTTCACGAACGGTCTGACGAAAAATGAGATTATTATGAACGAGAAAAGCGGTAGCAAAAATATAAGCCAAACTAACTCGTACGGCATTACAGTTTCCTTAACACCTCTTCGGCAATATGTTCTTTATCACTAGGCACCAGGATACGATAGGTAGCTAATTCCTGACCTATAGGCTCGCCAGAGGTCGGTAGAATACGGGTCGGTATCCCTTCGCCCTCAAAGAACTCCTTCCACATCTCAGCCACCATCAAGCTTTTTGCCTTTTTAACCTCTACCCACATCTGAATCTCCTGTCTTCTTCAAAACCATATAAGCAAAGCAATCAGCCAAACTATCGAAAAGCAAGATGGCTCCTCCAGCATAAAGTGCTATCCTGTAGCTAGTCAGCACAACCTCACCCCTTATATCCCCCGCTCCTTCAAAGGAGAGGGGGAAGGATTACTTTTGAAGGGGCGAAGCCCCTTCAAACTACCCCTTTAATGAATGCCCTAAACTACCATTTCATTAAATCTATTCTGGTGGCATCTATAGTCTCACGACTCCGATAGATAGCTATTATAATGGCTAAGCCAACGGCTGCCTCAGCCGCTGCCACCACCATAATGAAAATAGCAAAGACCTGCCCGGTTAGCAGCAATGGCACAATATACCGAGAGAAGGCGACCATTGCGATATTCACCGCATTAAGCATAATTTCAATAGACATCAGAATGACTATGGCATTGCGTTTAGCCAGAGCCCCATACAGCCCGATTGAGAATAGAATGGCTGACAATATAAGGTAATGCTCTAAACCTATAGACATCTTCCTATTTTTCCCTAACTAAAACGATAGCCCCTAAAATGGCAGCTAATAACAGGACAGCGGCAATCTCTACGGGTAAAATAAAGCCCTCTTCACCAAAAAGCTTACCAGCCAGGGCTGGGGTGGTAGGCTCCAGCGGAGCTACACCGGCTAACTGCCATGGGGTATTAATCATGGCAAAGCCTACTGCCCCTAAAAACAAAATGGCAACCACAAAAGCCGGAATCCGTAGTTTATTGGAAAGGCTACCCCGCTGAACCTCTCTGGTCAGCATGATAGCTAAAATAATCAAGATACCTATGGCACCAACGTAAATCAGAACCTGAACCGCTGCCAGAAAGTCAGCACTGAGGGTAACATAGATTCCAGCTATAGTCAGGAAGCAAAGAACCAAGCAAAGAGCTGCTCGAAAAATATCACGGAGTAAAACTACGGCTAAAGCAGCTCCTATGCCTACTATAGCTAATATCCAAAACACAATTTCTAAACCCATTACTTCTTCACCTTATCTAAACTGCTGAAAAAGCTCCGAAGGACTTTTTCAGCAAACTCACCCCCTACCCCCGGCTTTAAGCTCCACTGAAAAAGGCAGTTTTTCAGTGGTCTCTGTCAATAAGTAAAGTCTGCTGAGGTAAAGTTGCCTCAATCTTGGGTCGACCATAACCACTGGGTTGCCTCTCATCTGACAAGAGCAAGCCCTCCTTAGCCAATACCAGTTCCTGCCGCCGATACTTGGCTCGCTCATAGGCATAACCCATAAATAATGCCTCATAAGGGCAAGCCTCAACGCACAAGCCACAAAAGATACAGTGTCCGGTATCCACCTCAAACTTGTCCACTATATAGTTATTTTCCTCTCCCATTGAGGTTACAATCTCAATACAACCCTCGGGACAGCTCTTGGCACAGGTAGCACAACCGGTGCACCGTTCCTTGTCCCAGACAAGTTCATTGCCACGAATTCGGCGAGAAACGGTAAGCCTCTCTTCAGGATACTGAGTTGTGATTGGATGGCGAAACAGGTGCTTAAAGGTTAAAGCCATCCCTTTGGCTATGCCAATGCCATACCGTTCAAACTTCAACCCTTCCCCCTCCTAATCTGAAGAATTTAGACCAAAGCAGTACCAGTATCACCATTATCGCAATATTGACCGGTATCATTACCCATGGTAAAGCTTCTGGCCAGACAATTACTTGTATGCCAGTGATAAACAAATTTAACAAAGCTAAGGGCAGGAGACACTTCCAGGCAAATGCCATTACCTGGTCTATCCGCAAGCGGGGTATAGTGCTCCTCACCCAGAAAATGAGGAAGAAAACACCAAAGACCTTAATCAAAAACCAGAGGAAGGGAGGTAACAACGGTCCTTTCCAGCCACCGAGGAAAAGTATAGTAATTATGGCTGAAACAGCCAGGACTTCAACATATTCCGCCAGGTAAAATAGGGCAAACTTCATCCCTGAGTACTCAACATTGAAACCGGTGGTTAGCTCCTGCTCCGCCTCAAGGAGGTCAAACGGACAGCGATTAATCTCAGCCAGGGCAGCCAGAAAGTAGATGAGGAAACCCAGCGGCTGTAGCAGAATAAAGGGTATGGTCTGGGCATTAACAATCTCGTTCATAGATAGAGAGCCAGCCATCATCACCACACCAATAATGGCTAGCCCGAGTGGAATCTCATAACTCACTACCTGGGCTATAGAGCGCATAGCCCCGATAAGGGAGAATTTATTATTGGAACTCCAGCCTGCCATAAACACCCCGACCACGCTGACTGAGCTAATCGCCACCACATAGAGGATACCTATATTGAGGTCAGCTAGCACTGCCTTGTCCTGAAATGGTATCACAGCAAAAATCATCAACGCCGGGACAAAGACAACCACCGGTGCCAGCCAATGAACCCATTTATCCCCCTTAGCCGGAACAATGTCCTCCTTAAGCAATATCTTAATCGCATCGGCTATTGGCTGAAGAATACCAAAAGGTCCGCATCGGTTAGGACCAGGACGAATCTGAAAACGCCCCAAACCTCTGCGCTCAAACCAGATAAATGCCATAACCAGAATTAAAACAACAGCCACGATACCAACTGCGAACACCCCCCAGTGAGCCCAGAACCCTCCTGGCCAATCAGGAGGCAGAGTCTGTAGGTAGCGCTCTAGACTAAGGCTAGGATTTGATATTATCACTATCTATCCACCTCAGCTAAACAAATATCAATGCTTCCAAAAACAATTATGGCGTCAGCCAGTTTCCAACCAATAATCATATCACGAAGAGCAGTTAGGTTGATTAGGGACGGTGCCCGAATATGGAAGCGATAGGGCGCAATTGAATTATCTGACACCAGATAGAAACCAAGCTCACCCTTGGGAGCTTCAATGTGCCCATAGGCTTCTCCTACTGGTGGATGGAACAGGTGTGGCACTTCGCTTAGCACTTCACCTGATGGTAGTTGCTCCATAGCTTGTTGAATAATACGCGTACTCTGCCGCATCTCTTGAACTCTTACCCAATATCGGTCATAGGCGTCGCCAACACTGCCCGTCGGTATTTCAAACTCAAAGCGGTCATAGATAGAATAAGGGTCTGCCTTACGAATATCCCACTTGACCCCACTACCACGAAGCACCGGACCGCTAGCCGAGATATTGATGGCTAGCTCTTTAGGCAGAATACCAACACCCTTAGTCCGAGCCAGCAGTATCTCATTCTTTGCCAGAAGCTGGTCATACTCATCAATAAAACCAGACATCTCCCTGACAAATTTATCCAGGGCAGGTAAAAACTCATCAGGAATGTCGTGACTGACCCCGCCAATACGCATATAGTTATAGGTAAGTCGCTGACCACAGACCATATCAAATAGGTCCAGAATCTTCTCCCTTTCCCGAATCATATATAGGAGAGGTGTGAAAAAGGCACCACAGTCGTTCAAGAAGCAACCAACCCCTACCAAGTGGCTGGCAATACGCTGCAATTCTGCCATAATAACCCGCAGGTATTCAGCCCGCTCCGGCACCGAAATTCCAGCCAATTTCTCCACCGCCAGAACATAGGCTAGATTGTTAGACATTGAGGCTAGATAATCTAGCCTATCGGTAAAAGGAATATTTTGAGTGTAGGTGCGCCCCTCAGCTAGCTTCTCAATTCCCCGATGAAGATAGCCAATAACTGGCTCCAGATTTACAACAACTTCTCCATCAAGGGTCAGCCGCATCCGAAACACCCCATGGGTACTGGGATGCTGGGGACCAATATTTATAACAAAGGGCTCAGTTTTAAGTGCCATTATAGATAATCCTTACGCAACGGGTGTCCCTGAAACCCCTCCCACAAGAAGATACGCTTCATATTAGGATGACCATCAAAAGTAATCCCCATAAGGTCGTAAATTTCCCGCTCCTGAAAATCGGCTCCACGCCACAAACTAACCACTGAAGGAATTGTGGGGTTATCCCGCCCATAGCATCGCGTCTTCACTATCAGGCTGTGGTTATGCTTTATTGAAGTTAATTGATAAACCACCTCAAAGTAGTCATAATAATCAACAGCAGTAATGCTGGTAGGGTAATCAAAATCAAGACCTGGTGTGTCTTTTAGAAAAGTGGC
>JAUWEU010000093.1 GCA_030608125.1 Dehalococcoidia bacterium | reverse complement strand
CAAAAGTTGGGACAGGACAAGCTCATCTGGTGCAGAAAGTCGGCTGAGGCAGGAGAGAATAGTTCAAGGATGAATTGATTTTTCACCCCATTGTTCTGAAGCAAGCGCAGAAGCTCATGGGCGTAATCCTCTCCGGCTTGGCGCAGGTCTCCCAGGATGAAGATAGGACCATTGCTGAAGCGCTCAATTTGCTTTACATCTTGAGCCACCGATTTCGGAGAGCGAAAAACAGCTTTATCCCGATGATAAAAGTGCCGAAAGGCTGAAGCAGAGCCTCCGCAGACAACACAATTTTCGGTGCAGCCACGGCAAGTAAGCACCGCAGTAATAGGATAGTGTAGCCAGTTCTTAAAGGGAATATAGCTGGCAAGGTCACGGTACCTGATGACAGAGCGTATGATACTACCATAGTGGTTGACCGTAACATGGCTGAGGTCATCGGGAACATGAGAAAAGGGATTTTCCTGTATCCTGCCCTGGCTATCTCGCCAAATAAGGTTGGGCACTGCTTCAGGCTGCCTCTTATTCATTATGCAATCCATTAGCTGTCGGAAGGGTTCTTCGGTAGAATCACCTCTCAATACATAGTCTATCTCAGGGTACTCAAGTAGCTCCTGATAGTAATAAGAGGCAGAAAAACCTCCGACCACTACTTTTGCCTCAGGGTGGCATTTTTTCACGAGTCTGGCTATCTCAATAGCACCATGAGCGTGCACTAGCCAGTGCAAATCAATGCCAAAGACTGGCGACCTCAGACGCTTTATCATTACCTCAGCATTAAACTTGTTATCGTTTAGCATGCGCACAGCAAGGTTAACGATGCGCACCCGGTAGCCGGCACGCTCCAGATATTCAGCAATGCTGGTAAAGCCGATAGGGTACATCTCAAAAGTGGGGGAGGGGGGAATTAGGTCACTAACCGGTCCGTAAAGAATGGTTTTCCGGCGGAAATCATATACGCTGGGCGGATGCAGTAAAATCAGGTCAGGCAACATAACTACCTAGAAAACTCCTGCCAGAATGTAGCCGATGCCCAGGAGTAATTGAGTTAACAGGACAACCAGAACATTATTGCCCATAGCTGGCACTAGCTTGCTCATATCTTGATGCTTCAGGGCGCCCTGAATAGCCTTTATTGCCAGGGGAAGGGTGAGCAAGGCTATTAGAGAAAAGGGTGGCATCTGCCCTGTCGCCACACCACCGATTATCCATAAATAAACTACTACCGTCAAAACTGAATAGACTATGCTTGCCTTTGTCTTCCCTATGATGATGGGCAGGGTTTTTCTACCAGCTTTCCTATCGGCTTCGGTGTCGGGGAATTCGTTCAACAGGAGCAGGTTATGCACTAATATACCAGATGGTATGCAGGCGACAATAGCAGGCAGGGTATAGGCAGTGGTCTGAACAAAATACATCCCCAGAACCGGCAAAGCCCCCATCCCTAGCCCGGGCGCCCACTCAGGCCATCTCAGCTTGAGTATGAAGGGTGTGTAAAGAAGAACGCATATGGCGGCTATTAAAAGTAGAGGCAGCAGTAGCCAGCCTCTATCTAAGGTCATCACGAAATAAACACCTATAGGTATAGCTACCAGCAAAGAGACTAGACCAAACCAGAAGACCTGCCTTGGCGGGAGCAGAGCCGCGGGCAGAATGCCACTGCCGCCGCTGAATGGAGTTCTTCTAACCTCCAGGTCTATCCCGCTTCTATAGTCAAAGTAGTCATTAAGCGTATTGACGCTGATGTGACACAAGAGTAGCCCAACGAAAGCCAATAGAGCATAACCAAGATGAAAGTAACCATCATACCAAGCCATGCAGGTGCCCAGGAACGCCAGCGCTACGGAAAGAAGCAGGAACTGGGGTCTGGTCTCTAAAAACCATACTTTTAACTTCACTGCTCCTCTTCCTTATGAGCCGTCTCTACATGCTTCTGCCAACATTTCTCAGGCAGATAGACAGCGCATTTAGCGCAGTAGTAGATATGGGCTCTGACTTCTTTCCCGCAAACGGGACAGTTCATTGGCTACTTCCCGTCATTATTATACTGGAACAACACAGGCATCCTCCTCGCTGCTATCTTATTCTCACCTCATCACCTACTTTAGCATTAAGGAAGGCACCAGCATTACCCCCCTTAAGCGATACTTCCAGGTATCCACTGCTGCCGATGAGAGCTAGTAATCCTCTGCCTTCAGCATAGGTACGGCTTAACCCAGAAATAGAGTGATTACCGACCATAGTAGTCATTGCCCACGTTGTCTGCGGCAGGTCATCGCTCTTAATATTAGTAATCAAATTACCGAAGCTATCAATATGGAGGATATGCCCTGCCAGTGAGCCATCCAGTGCCTTATAAGGACGAGGAAGTGGTAACATGGTAACTGAGGTTATTGCCTCGCCGAAGTCTATCGGTGGGAAGCCCAAGGAAAGCAAGGCAGCTACTGGAGCAAAGATGTCACGTCCGTGGAAGGTAGGGCTAACCGGTGACCGCCAGAATCGGGGCTCGGTGAGCGCCACTACTTCCAGCTCTGGCTCAAGCTCTCTTAGTTGGCGGTTGGCATTCTCCTCCACTGGCTTGGTTGAAGACTGCTGTATCACATAGCTCAGGACACCATTATCGGGGGCAACAAAGTCAGCCCAGGGTGTTCTCAGGATAATAGCTCTTCGCTCAGTGCCAACACCGGGGTCAACTACTACCACATGGATTGTTTTCTGAGGAAAGAACTGATAGGCTGTGCCCAGGACAAAGGCAGCCTGGCGGATATTCTGTGGTTTGATATTGTGACAAATATCAACTAGCTTTGCCTCAGGATTGATACCGAGTATCACTCCTTTCATAGCCGCTACATAGGCGTCGGTCAAACCTAAATCGGTGGTCAAGGTTATTATGGCACTCATTTTATTTTTTAGGGAATCTTAAGCGTTATTAACGAGACAATGATAAATAGAATTACTAACACGATGGTTAGTTGAAACAGTATTCTTTCCACACCCCGTTTAGTTCGATAGACAGTATCAGGCTGTCCAAAGATACCTCCCAGCCCTCCACCTCGAAC
>JAUWEU010000008.1 GCA_030608125.1 Dehalococcoidia bacterium | reverse complement strand
ATGGGGGTGGCATCTGAGCTGGAAACCAATCCTCAGCTTTTATCCAGGAAGGTTGCCCCTGGCACCCAAAATATATGTCTAGGTCCAGCTATGACTGACGAGCAGGCAGTGAGGGCAATTGAGACGGGGATTGAAATAGTAAAGGAAGAGGTGGCTAAGGGTCTGGATATAGTAGGCACTGGTGATATGGGCATCGGTAATACTACTGCCAGCAGCGCTATTTGTGCCGTTATTACTGGGAAACCAGTGGCTGAGGTAACTGGTAGAGGTACTGGTATAACTGATGAGCAGTTGACCCATAAGGTGGAAGTAATAAACAGAGCTCTGGCGGTGAACCGCCCTGACCCGGCTCAGCCTTTGGCTGTGCTGGCTAAGGTAGGTGGCTTTGAGATTGGTGGGTTGGTTGGGGTGATGTTAGCCGCAGCCGCCCACCGCATTCCGGTAGTTATTGATGGCTTTATCTCTGGGGCGGCAGCTCTCATTGCCACGGCACTAGCGCCAGGATTGAAGGCTTTCCTTATTGCGGCTCATCTTTCGGCTGAGTCAGGTCATCGGTTACTACTTGAGCATCTTGGGCTTAAGCCATTGCTCACTCTGGACATGCGTTTGGGTGAGGGCACCGGGGCTGCGCTGGGAATATTTCTGGCTGAGACTTCAGCCAGGATTCTGGCTGAAATGGCTACCTTTGCTGAGGCTGAGGTATCAGAGAAAGAAGAGTAACAAAGTTGTCGTTGCTGGCGGCGATAAGATTTCTAACCAGTATACCATTACCCTGGGGGCGTGAAGCTAGCCGGGAGGAATTTGTACGCTCCGTGGGTTATTATCCCGTGGTCGGCTTTCTTATCGGTCTAATCCTGGTCGGGCTTTATTGGCTCTTGGGTCTTTTTTTACCTTCGTCTGTAGCTAATGTGCTGCTGATTGTTGCCCTGGTGGTGATTAGTGGCGCATTGCACCTTGATGGCTTTGTTGATACCTGCGACGGGATAGGTGGGCACAAGACTCCTGAAGAAAGATGGCAGGTAATGCGTGACAGTCGGGTCGGCGGTTTTGGTATTATTGGCGCTTGTTGCCTACTACTGGTTAAATATATCTCACTGAATAGTGTGCCTGAGCCTTTACTGATGATGACCCTGGTACTTATGCCGGTAGTAAGTCGTTGGGCAATGGTCTATGCTATTTTCGCCTATCCCTCTGCCAGAGCATCAGGTTTGGGAAAGGAGCGTAAGCAGGCTACTGACTGGCCAAGATTTATTATGGCTACACTCATAACCCTGGCGGTAGCCATAGGTCTAGCTTGGTGGGCAAACATAACTTACTTTTTTTTAGTAGGACCAGCTATAATAGTAGGTATCTGGGTTATCACCATAGCTATGGCAGCCTATTTTAAGCGTAAGTTTTCTGGTCTTACCGGTGACACCTACGGGGCTATAAATGAGGTGGCTGAGGTTTGTGTGCTTATCCTTGTTTGTCTGCTGGCTTACAACCAGTGGTTGGGGTTAGCCTAGTTCGGAGGTATAATTGTCTAAATTACTCCTGGTGAGACATGGTGATACTGAATCAGGCAGTGCTCTAAGGTACTGGGGGCAGAGTGATGTCAAGCTGAGTGGTGCTGGACTCAGGCAGGCTGAAAGATTGCGTGACCGGCTGGCAACAGAGAAGATTGATGCTATTTATACCAGTAACCTACAGCGAGCTTCGGTAACGGCTAAGGTTATAGCCTCTAAGCACCAGTCAAATGTTATAACCTGTGACGAGCTGAACGAGGTTAACTTTGGCAAGATTGAGGGGCTGACATTTGACGAGGTTAGTCGGCTTTATCCTGAGGTTGCTCAAGCGTGGGTCAGCCGGAGTCTCGGTCTTGAGTTTCCCGATGGCGAAAATTTTGATAAGTTCAATAACCGGGTGAGCAAATTCTTAAGCACACTGGAGAAGCATACCCCAGAGGAAACAATACTTATTGTGGCTCATGCCGGACCGCTGCGGCTACTGGTATGCCATCTTTTAGGCTTAGAGTTGCGGCACTGGCGGCAGTTTCGCCTTGATTTGGCTTCGCTTAGTATAGTGGAAACCTATTCCCAGGGAGCGATACTAAATCTATTAAACGAGGTTTCTCATTTGAGATAAAGAGGTATGACTTGAGGACAAAGTGAGTAAAATGTGCATCTTAATAATTGGTGGCGCCCGTAGTGGCAAAAGTACTTTTGCCCAGGAGCTTGCCCTAAAGTTAGACAAACCGGTACTCTTTGTGGCAACAGCCGAGGCTAGTGATGAGGAGATGCGGCACCGCATTGAAGAGCACCAAAAGGCAAGACCATCAGCCTGGAGCACCCTTGAGGTTACCACCCATGTCGGTAGGGAGATTCTTCAAAAAATTGGTGAGGCTCAGGTAGTGATTTTGGACTGCATCACCCTCCTGGTTAATAACATTTTTGGTCAATATAGCCACCAGAATACCGAGCAAATTGACGCTCCCCTTATTGAGAAAAAGCTTACTGATGAGATTAGCCAGCTAGTAGAGTGTATCAACCAAGTTGATGCCAGCTTCATTATTGTTACCAACGAGGTTGGCACAGGTTTAGTGCCGGCTAATAAAGTGGGCAGGTTATATCGTGACCTTCTGGGTAAAGCAAACCAGATATTGGCACAGCGAGCTGATGAGATTTACCTGATGGTGGCTGGCTTACCATTACCGATAAAACCAGCCCAGGATTTTTGAGAATAAGCCTTGCTAGCTATAGTTTTGGTCTCCGTCTTAATGTTTCCTCTAAATTTAGTGGCACAACCTCTGGTTTCAGCCCTTGATAGACATTTACCACTCTTAGACCGGTAAACTCACTTTCTATAATGGTCATTGCCTCTGGGGTTAACGGTTTCACCGGGCAGGGACGCAGTGGGGTATTAAGCTGTACTTCATCAGGTGAAAGCCGCCTGGCTATGTCTGCCATTTGTCGGGCATAATCCTTATTTATAGCAATGAACATCATTTGTAAAGCTAGCTTTCCCTTGAATCTTTTTCTGAAGTCTTCTATGGAGCAGAGTATTTGGTCAAAGGAATAATCTACCACAGGGTTATTAATCTGCCGGAACATCTGTTCATTAGCCGCATCTATTTTGGCTATTACTACATCTGCCTGTGCTAAATCATCACACACATCTTCCCTGGGCATAAGAGAGGAGTTAGTTAGAATTGCCACTGGTAAGGGTAGGATTGACTTGGCTATCCTGATGGCTTCTCCTAGATTGCTGGCTAGGGTTGGCTCTGCCATCCCGGAGAAGGTAACATAGTCAGCCACTATATTGTTTTTTACTGCCTCCAGCTCTGTGGCTAGCTGAGCTATGGTCACAAATTCTCGCCGTTCCATCTGAGGATATATTGTTCTGCCCAGTTGACAGTAGATGCAGTCAAAGGAGCAGGTCTTGCCCTCAGTAGAGACTAAATCCACTCCCAAAGACCTACCCAGCCGCCATGAAGGAACAGGACCATAGATTATAGATTTCACCATTCTACCTTGGTTTTAGGCAATGCCTGGACAAAGGCTTGACTAAGAGCAATGAAGGCGTCAGAGTTGTAGCTTTCTATAGTGCCTTCATCACATAACCTGGCTAACTCCGGGTCTATGGGTAACTGCCCCAGAAAAGGGGCACCGGCTACCTGTGCCATGTCCTCTGCTCTACTCTTGCCAAAGAGTTCAATTCGCTTATCTATTTCGGGTATGTACAGGTAGCTCATATTCTCAACTACACCCAGGATAGCTTTATCCATCTTCTGCACCATATTCACTGCTTTTCTAACCACCATAGCTGTTAAGTCCTGAGGGGTGAAAACGATGATTACCCCGGATATAGGAATTGTCTGCATTACGGTAAGAGAGGCATCGGCAGTGCCCGGGGGCAGGTCTACCACTAAGTAATCAAGCCTGCCCCAGACTACCTCCTCCCAGAACTGTGTAATAGCCTTAGAGATAAGAGGACCACGCCAGATAACGGCATCATCCTCCTGAGGCAGAAGCAAGTTAATGGATATAATCTCTATCCCCGACCTTGATATCACTGGCAGAATTCCGGTATCACTACCACCAGGTCGAGTGGATATGCCAAACATTTTAGGGATGCTGGGACCGGTAATATCAGCATCCAGAACACCTACCTCGTTTCCCTGACGATGGAGGGCAACTGCCATAAGACTAGCTATCAGGGACTTACCCACTCCCCCCTTACCACTCATTACAGCAATGACATGGTTAATCTGGTTTAGCTCTGCAGGCTTGCGCTCTATAAATTCTACCTCTACCTTATTTACCTCGGGCAGTCCCTCCACCACTGCCTTTGTTTTTGTCCTGACCCAGTCCTGGGAGCCTTGGCTCAAGGCAGTAGCGGCTAGGGTAATCTTGACCGTATTATCTATAGCCTCAATCTCCCGTACCATATTTAGTTGCACTATACTACGCCCTGCCCCAGGAACGAGCACCTCAATGAGCGCCTGCTCAATCTGTTCTTTGGTAATCATTAACAATACTTCCTTTCTATCTTATATAGAGACCAGCAACAGCACTTTTATCTTTTGGCTCTAAGCTGGGGCTAGCATCACGCGCCGTTCCTTTTTCCCCTCTCCACATTTAGCTTCACGCCTAGAAATGCACCGAAGGGGTTGTTGACCGAAGGCATAAGCCTGTCGAGACGATAAATATACTTATGCCAGCTTAGTGGGGAAAATAAGGTACTCCGCCACTCAAGAGGCACCTTCCCCATTGCCCTTCTGACCATTGCCTCTATCTCCCAGATGCTATAAAACTTTGCCTGGTTATAAATGGAATCCCGAAATTTGCCCTTGATTCGGCGATTTATTCCAAGCAGTGAAATTTTGTTTAAGACCCCTAGATAAATTTGCGCCCGCGCCACCCGCCCTGCTTCCTTGAGCACTTTGGTTGGGTCAGAAACAAACTCTAACACAGTAATTAAAGTAACAATGTCAAAAGAATCGTTATCAAATGGTAGTGCCTCAGCATGACCCCAATGGAGTTCAGCATCGGGTCCAAGTTTCTTGGACGCAATAGCCAACATTGGCTTAGACGCATCAATGCCAGCCGCCTTCAGCTCCAATTCCTTGAAGAAAGCCAGATTATGTCCGGTGCCACAGCCGATATCAAGCACACTCTGACCGGATTTAGGCCGGACTAGCTTGAGAAACAACTCCTTTTCTAAGGTATCGGCGTACTGCCCCTCTGGTGTCTGATACCAAAGAGCATATTGCGTAGCCTGGTCATTAAAGAGCACCCTCTCCATCATTGAATCATATACCATCAAACCAACCGTAGTGGTATTTCCTCAGATACTCATCGTGTGGATATGTTCTTCTCACATCTTCTTCACCAAAGGGATAGCTATATTCAGCGCAATATTTCATTATTAACTCATACGCCTCATTTATCTTCTTCATCATCCCATCACATTTTGCCTTATCTACCTCTTTACACCTATCAGGATGGTAGCGATTAGCTGCCCTCTTGTAGGCTGCTTTCACTTGCTTCAAGGTAGCCGCCTCCCCCAAGCCTAACAATCGTCGTGCTTCATCTATTTGGTCAAAATTAGCTATATTTAATACTCCAACTTTCTCTTCAGTGATTCCATTTTACTACTCATGCTTGAAGCCTTATCTCGCCGGTCGTCAATCTTAATTGTAGTTACTACTCTCATAACTCCGGCATTAAATACAGCTTCGTGCATTTTCCGAACTAAAGTCAAGACCTGCTCCAAATCACCCTCAATAATTGTTCCCATCGCTGTTAGCTCATACTTTATGTCTTTCTCGCCTTCAAGTACCTTCACCGCCCGGGCTATATATTGACTAACCGAAGGTGTCGGCGTGCCTACGGGAATTACACTTACTTCAACCAGTGCCATTTGTCTAGACCTCAACTTAAATAAATATTAATGGAGGCGCTCCATTAGATTGGTCAGTTTGCCATCTAAATAGAGCTGCACAGCCTCGTTGATGCTTCTTACATCGGTAACTATAGGTGTAATATTATAGCTCTGCATAGCCTCATAGGCTCCCCAGCCCATGCCTCCGGCAAGAAGAACCTGACAGTCAGAGATAGTCTCAGCCATACTTTTGTGCTTTAGCTTTGAGCCAGCATCATAGCCATGCCTTTCACCTGGGGCTAAATTGGGGGGGTGGTGGGCAGCGAAGGTATGATGCCCGGTCTTGGCTCGTGTCTCCTGGCTTGTAATCTTGCCATCTTCCACCGTGACCACTACATAGACTGGTGCTCTGCTAAAATGCTGGCTGATAGTTGTTCCATCGTCGGATATAGCCGCAATCTTCACCGTCTCCTCCTAAGTTTGATTAACCCGCTATAGATTGCCATAGCGCCTTTATTTGTTGCGAAACACTATTATCAGAGTACTCCACCACAGGTAATCCCTTAACCAATGCCTCAGTTACCACATTATCAAAAGGAATCTTAGAGGCGACCTCTATTCCCTGGCTGTGGCAGTAGCTTTCAATCTGACGAGTGTTATCTTCATTCAGGTCATATTTGTTAATACATACTATAACCGAGACATTGAAGTGCTGACAAACGCTAATAGCTCTATCCAGGTCGTGTATCCCGGACAGGGTTGGCTCGGTGACGATAACTGCCAGATTTACCCCAGATATGGAAGAGATAACCGGGCAGCCGATACCAGGTGGTCCATCGCTTAATATATAGTCAAGCCCTTGCTTTTCAGCAATGAATTTAGCCTGTTGTCTGACCGTGGCTACTAGTTTCCCCGAGTTTTCCTGGGCTATACCCAGTTTGGCGTAAACCAAGGGTCCGTATCTGGTATCGGAAGTGAACCAGCTTCCCGATAGGTTCTCCTGCATAGTGATAGCCTCTTCAGGGCAGATATTATAGCAGAAGCCGCAGCCCTCACAAGAGATAGTATCAACTTGGAACTCATTTATGGCATTAAATCGGCACAAATCTTGACACAAACCGCACTGGGTGCACTTATCTCTATCTATAACTGCCTTATGTCCACTCCAGAACTCCCGCCTCTCCTGAGTAACCGGCCGGAGGAGT
The DNA here is from genome assembly GCA_030608125.1 of Dehalococcoidia bacterium. The sequence goes on along the minus strand of JAUWEU010000008.1, from coordinate 3,930 downwards.
AAGTAGAGGTCAGCAGCATCTACATCGCAGTCAACCATAACCTTACTTTTAGCCAAGGCAGCCAGGGAAGCTACTATAATGGTTTTGCCAGTACCTCCCTTGCCACTAATAACCACGATCTCCTTCATCTTTGTTTAACCTTCGGTCTGGCGTGCTATCTGCTCAATATCATTATAAAGCCTGAGGAATGGTTCCTGCCACTGTGGTATTCCCTCCACCAAAGTAATTCCTCTGGAGTATAGTCGGGCAATCTCAATATCTAGCGGTATCCGCAGCAGAATGGGGATGCCTTCCTTGCGGCAATACTCTTCAACCTTACTATCTCCGGCACCATCTCGATTAATAACTACACCACAAGGGATATTCAGCTCCTTAACCATATCTATTGCCAAAGCCAGGTCATTGAGACCGAAGGGGGTAGGTTCAGTCACCAGCAAGCAGAAATCACTGCCCTTGACCGCTTCAACTACGGGACATGATGTTCCTGGAGCAACATCAATAATGGTAAGCTTTTTTCGGTTGATATGCTTCTTTACCTCCCTGATTACGGGGGGAGCCATAGCCTCACCAATGGTAAGCTCGCCATGGACAAATTCAATCCCTTTTGAGCTGCCTGCCTCTAAGATTCCCATCTCCTTGTTTACCTCAAAGAGAGCATCCTCGGGACATAGATAAGAGCAAGCCCCGCAACCATGACACAGCTCAGGGAAAATCAAAACATGTTTGGGGAAAACAACAATAGCGTTATAGGCACAGACCTCAGCACACTTGCCACAATAGGTGCACCTCTCCCCATCTACCTGGGGGATAGGAATAGAAACTGTCTCCTTATGGCTAAATGATGGCTTTAGAAAAATATAAGCATTAGGTTCCTCTACATCACAGTCGAGAAGCTGCACTGGTTTCTTATTTTCTAATGACAGAGCCAAGCTGGTGGCGACTAGGGTTTTTCCAGTGCCACCTTTCCCGCTGGCAACAGCTATTATCATCTCATCCCCTCGCCATCTTTGTGCCACACTGAGGACAGCTCAGGTTATAGCAGGGAGTTCCTGCTTGATGAGGAACTTTTGCCCCACAACTGGGGCAGACACAATTCCCACCGGGTCCAGCTCCGGGATGTATGCCTCCCATCCTACCACTACCTCCTCCACCTCGTCCAATACCTCTTTTTGCATCACCACCCCAAGGCGGTCCCGTTCCATCCCTTCTAGGCATAATGATACCTCCGATAAAGAACTGACTGCCTTTCACTACCTTGGCGGAAGGTTGCAAACACCCGAACTGCAGGTAGGATAGCTTATTTCTGAGGGTTCAGTTTTCCCTGAACCTGGGCTGTAGAACGAAGAAAGGAGTCGTCTCGGATTTTGGGTATTACACTTGGGACAGTTTAATTTGGAGCCGTCCTCGCCAATGGATTGGCGAACCTCAAACCTTTCTCCACACTGGGTGCACTGGTATTCATAGATTGGCATAATTCATTCCTCCTTAGAGCCCTTCAAGGCTTTTAACTCTTCTATCAATTGGAAAATGGGACACTCATCAGTATGGTTTTCCTTGCCACACTTAAAGCAAGCCTCTGCCACTGCGTTAATAGCCTTGTCTATCTCCTCCTCACTTACCTCCTTGCCTGCGTATTTCCAGACGGCCATGACGTATCCTCCTCTTCATCTTTTGTCTTTTTCCAGTTCTTCGATATGGCGCTGGAGGTCAGCTAATTGTTGCGCTAGCATCTGCGATTGGGCTTTAAGCACCTCTAGCTCCTGTTCCGGGCTTGCCGGCTGGGATGACGGTCCAGCCATAGGTATCATCCCAACTCCCCTACCACGGCCCATTCCTCTACCCCCTGCCTCGTCCCATCCCCATGTCAAGAACGGTGCCCACCGTAGGTTGTGGGATGGCTCGAAATTGACCTGATTTGTAGTCCTGAATGGCATCCCGGATTTTCCCGGAAACTCCGGTTATTACTTGGATTCCAGCGGCAGATAATACCTTGTAGGCATTGGGACCGCAGTCGCCGGTGAGCACCACCTGTACTTCTGAGTTGGCAATCGTCTGACTAGTGGAAATGCCAGCCCCACCAGCAGCCATGATATTTGGGTTCTGTATAGATTCAAATTGCATCGTGTCCGGGTCAGCAATAATAAAATACTGACATCTACCAAAGCGGGGGTCTACCTCAGCATTAAGGCTCGGACCGGTGGCTGATATGGCAATTTTCATACTTATCTCTCCTTCGCTTCTAGGTCACGCATTCTGCTCACAATCTGCTCTAGAGGCAGGATTAGTCGTCATTGTTTCAAAGGCACATCCCCTTGATGCCCAGCATCATCGCACCGGAATCGGCTGGTAGCCATTTCAAAGTTACCACCATCAATTCTAATCGCCTTACCATTAATCAGTGACTCAGCTACCTTCTTTCTGGCTGCTCCCAGCACCCTGTGGAAGGTAGGGCGTGAGATGTGCATCCTTTGGGCGCATTCTTCCTGCTCCAGCCCTTCTAAGTCTTTAAGCCGGATAGCTTCAGCCTCCTCTACAGAAAGGCATACCTCCTTGAGTAAGCGAAGAGGTACCCCCGCTGGCTTGAAGTAGGTTATTTGTGGCATAAAACTAACACAGCGCCATTTAGGTGGTCTAGGCATGATTAGTATTTCCTTTGAGTAATGAACTTATGTTCATAATAACCAATTATTTTAATATTGTCAAGCTCTACAAGCTCAGGTAAATTGCGACTAAGCCCCACTATTGTTATAATATTACTGGTAAATGGGGCTGTAGCTCAGCTGGGAGAGCGCCTCCTTTGCACGGAGGAGGTCAGGGGTTCGAGTCCCCTCAGCTCCACTTAAGGGGACGATACCTAGAACTCCCCGCTGGCATCGACAAGATTTTAGTTGGCCGGGGAGAATTTTTTCAGTGACCTTCAGCTGGCCACCTACTAAGGAAAAAGTAGAAACACACTAAGACGTGGAGTTTAAATCTAACCTTACGAACAAGTCCCCTACTATGCGCTAAAGCCACCGTGGAGACTTTGCCTGGGCTGGACTTGAACTGGAATCACACTCTCCCGTTCATCATCAATAACTAATGTCTGTCCTGGACCATTGAGTTGTTTGATACGATTAGGAAGTCCTTCAGACAGATAATCTGGACTCAGAGCATCTATTGCCCTGTAGTCGTCCTTCGAGGTGATACGGTGAACTATACGAATGCCGCATTGGGTCAGAATCTCTGAATCAAGCGCAGCAGATTGTTGACTAGCAATCTTCATCTTGGTTTAATAGGATGTATCCGTTTGGCTGCCGTTTCTTTTACTTGCTACTCTCCCTATTACACAACATAGCGTAATGTTGGTTGCAGCTTTTTTCTTATACCTCTCAAAAATCTTTACTAACTTATAGGCGTCTTATTCGTTATATAATATGGAAACTGATTTAAGTGGGATGAGCAGGAGGTAACTGAAATGAAGAAGGTATTTATTTCGGCACTAATGGTAGTCGTGCTGTTGGGTTTGGTGGCCTGCGTTCAACCAGCAGCTGGTGAGATAGTCCAATCAGAGAAGCAGCGGGTGACTTCGCCTGATGTGGATGAAGCTGACCTGGTAATACTGGTTGACGGAAACAGTGCCTTCGCTTTTGACCTGTATCAGGTGCTTAAAGAGGGCGATGACAATCTCTTCTACTCTCCCTATAGTATCTCGCTGGCGCTGGCGATGACATATGCCGGGGCTCGCGGTGAGACCGCACAGCAGATGGCGGATACTCTTCACTTTATTCTCCCCCAAGATCGCCTGCATCCGACACTCAATAGTTTGGATATCGAACTCAGTCAGCGTGGCGAAGGTGCCGAAGGTAAGGATGGAGAAGCTTTCAGGCTAAACATAGTCAATGCCATTTGGGGCCAGAAAGACTATCAATTCCTCTCCACATTCCTTGA
>JAUWEU010000084.1 GCA_030608125.1 Dehalococcoidia bacterium | reverse complement strand
AGGGTGTTTCGGTAAAGCATGCCTGAGATTGTTGGGATACGTTTTAAGAGAGCTGGTAGAGTATACTACTTTGACCCGGCAGGTATTGACTTAGAGATAAATGACTGTGTAGTTGTCAACACGGGGCGTGGTTCGGAGTTGGGGCATGTGGTTATTTCTCCCAAGCAGGTATTGGTCAGTGAGATAGCCAAGCCCTTAAAGCCAGTGGTGCGCAAGGCAGAAGCTGAGGATATTAAGCGGGCTCAGGAATTTGAAGACAAGGAAAGGGAAGCTCTAGCTGAGTGTAGTAAGCTGATTGCTAAACTACATCTGCCAATGAAGTTGCTATCTGCTGAATACAACCTTGATGGTAATCGCCTTAACTTTTTCTTCAGTGCTGGTGAGAGGGTTGATTTCCGTGAGCTGGTTCGGGAGCTAACCAGCCGTTTCAAAGTACGGGTGGAGCTACGGCAGGTAGGGCCCAGGGATGAAGCCAAGCTGATAGGTGGCTTTGGCAGGTGTGGTCGCCCCCTATGTTGCATGAGTTTCTTAAGTGAGTTTGCCCCTGTTTCTATCAGGATGGCAAAGGAACAGGATTTGCCCCTTAACCCGATGAAGATTTCAGGTGTTTGTGGTCGCTTGCTATGCTGCTTAGGCTATGAGAGTGAGCAATATCACACTATAAAGGGGAGGTTGCCTAAAGAGGGTCAGCGAGTGTCTACCCCTATGGGGGTAGCTAGTGTAGTCAGCGGTAACCCACTGAAGGAAACGGTATTGGTTGAGATGGAAGGTGGAGCGAGGGTGGAATTGTCTATCAATGAGGTTACTATATTAGATTAGCTCGTCAATCAGATGGTCATTGGGGGAGGTATTTCTGCCATTTACTCTGGGTTTGTGAGTAGTGGTAGGGGATGTAAAAAAGGGTGTTACCGCGTGGGGGGGAAGGACGGTGAAGTAATCTCATCCCAGCCTGCTCAGGGGTTCTGCCCGCCTTACGACGATTACAGGGTATGCAAGCACCGACAACATTTTCCCAGGTATGATGGCCATTACGATGTCGTGGGATGACATGGTCTAAGGTAAGTTGCCGAGTTTCCTTACCACAATACTGGCAGGTGTACTGGTCACGGTTGAAAATCTCAAGGCGAGTTAGTTTCCTCTCAGGGCGGGGACGCTTAATCATATAAGCCAATCGGATTACTGAAGGCAGGGAGAAGATAGAGCTGACTGAGTGGATAAACCCCGAGCCATCCTCCAGCATTTCAGCCTTGCCCTGATAAAGTAGCACTATTGCTCGCCGAGCCCGACATATATTAAGCGGCTCGTAGTTTTGATTGAGCACCAAGACAGGAAGGTTTGTCATCACTGAAACTCCTCTTAATGCCAAGGCTGGCTCATTTTACTAAAAAGCTGCTGACTATGCAAGTTGCCGTGCTTCTTAGCTCCAGCGTCCTTTCCTGCCACCACGAGTTATCTTCTTTCGGCTAGCTGTTGCATCAGTCCGGTAGTCAGGAACAATGATATTCCATACTACGGTGATTTTGGGGTCGGCTAGCCGGGAGCTAATCGGGCTATCAATTTCATCTAGTGAACCGCGGGCAGTAATTACTGTCGCCAACCGGGCATTATAGCGATAGTTGATAACTTGATAGAGTTTTTCCTGAGCCCAGGGTGTAGTTGACTGTTCACCAAAATCGTCTAAGACAAGCAATGGGGCATTCTTTACGCTTTCGAAGAGCTGGTCATAGGATACCTTGCTCTCTGGGGTAAAAGTAGAACGTAGATGGTCAAGGAAATCAGGTACTACTACAAACAAGGCAGGCTGGTTGGCTTGATAGCGATAGTTGACAATAGCAGCGGCCAGGTGGGTCTTGCCACAGCCGGTAACACCCATAAATACTAGCCAGCCTTCGGGCGATTTGGCAAAGTCAAGGGCTAAGCGGAACGCCTGCTCCAGGTTCTGGCGCTGCTCTGGCAGCAGATTAACCCGCCTCCAGTCAAATTTATCAAAGGTCATGCTTTTTTGTAGTTCAAACTCTGGACCCCAGCTATACTCTAGTAAGGCTTGTTTTTCCTCAACCGCATATATATGACACAAATTAGGATCAGTTAGACGAGTGCGTATTCGGTCTTCGAGCTGTTCAATAGGGATGATAGCCACAATCACGGTAGGTAGTTCACTACTAAAGCGATGATTTAGCAGTTGCTCCAATTTTTCCTTAGCCCAGGGTGTGCTGGTTTGAGCACCCAAATCATCTAAAACCAGCAGCGGAGCATTGCGCATCTGGTCAAAGAACTCATCATAGGGTATTTCACTAGGAGTGTTAAATGTAGAGCGCAGGCGGTCTAAGAGGTCGGGGGTAGAGATAAAAAAGGCAGGCTGACCCTGGCTAACACGCTCGTTAGTGATAGCGGCTGCTAGGTGTGTTTTACCACAACCACTGGGACCGACTAGGATTAACCAACCACTGGGTTCAGCGGCAAATGCCTTGGCTGCCTCATAAGCGCAGCGAAATTGCTCCTGACTAGTTGGATTGCCGCTTCTTCCCTCAGGGAGTAGGTTATCAAAGGTGAAGCGAGTCAATGACCCGAGGTTACTATACCGCAGTAAGTGGGTTTGGTGTCCTTTGTCTAATTCCTGCTGGGTGCAGCGGCAAGCAACAACTCGGCTGAAATCCGGTTTGCCTGAAGGTAGGGGGGGATGAACAAATCCTGCCCCTTTACAAATAGGACAATTTGAGCTTGGTGAAAGTTCTTCTGTTTCCTCAGCGTCTGACCATGTGTCCATATTTGCCTTTGATGTATTTATCCGGGTCTGTCTTAGAATCTCGCCGATATGTTCCATCGTTCCTGCCTTCTGCTGACCAGCGTTCTAAAATTGCTGAAATATAGCTCCATTTGCGTTTATTTTGGTTAACCGCCTCTTTGATGGCATCCCTAATCCAGGTCTCAGGATATAACTTCTCTGCCTCACGCAGCTCTTCGGCAATCATCGGGGTTAGCATACCGATGTTCTGTTCATAAAGGGTGAAGATGTCAGATGGTTCCTCACCTGGGATAGCCTCTGGCTCGACCTGAACACTGGTTCGCCTCTCAGCTTTCAGCCCGGTAAGAGAAAGTTCACCACTTTGAATTTTAGTCACCACCTGTCTATTGGGCTCAGTATTGAGAAGGTAGATGTCCTCTGGCACTCCATCTCTATCTAATACTATATGAAGGATAGTTCCCCGTTTGGTAGCCATTTCCAGAGCCTGATGCAGTGCCTCGGCAGGTGGCTTCGCTGCCTCCTTGAGGCTGCTCATCAGGCTGGTACTACTTAAAAGTTCTCTATAGGTGATAAAACGGGGATAGCCCCGTTTGTGGTAAAGCGCCCACAAAATATGGAGGGTTGTCTTTAGCTCAATAATATCGCTGATTTGGGGCAGCAAGCTGCTGAAAAAAAGGTTGGGTAGAGGAGTGAACTGCATCTTGGCTGGGAAACCTCTAAATTGCTCCATAATAGACTTGCTCTTCTTTAGCTTGATATCCTCAAACTTAGCTATTGGAATTTGAACTGAAGTTTAGACGCTTCATAATAAACTGGGCTCTTCAATATTAGTAATATTTTCGAACTTAGCCAGGTTATGCCTGAAACGTAATT
>JAUWEU010000097.1 GCA_030608125.1 Dehalococcoidia bacterium | reverse complement strand
TTCTGATATAATGTATAGTTAGGGTCAATAATTGAGAAACGATTATTGTTTGAGGTGAAGGATGAAGTCAAGTTGGAAGCGTAGGAGCTTAATATATATCGCTATTATAATTGCCGCCGTGGTTTTTTTCTCTTTCTTTTTCCCCTTGTCAGCAAAACCAGTTGAAATCAGCCCGGATGAAGCTTTAGCCAAGGCAAAGAATAATGAGCTAGAGGAGATTATATATGATGCTGATACGCTATTTATCACTACTACTGAGGGCGCTGAGCTAAAGACTATTGTAGGTAGTAACATGACCCTGGTTGAGCTTCAAGAACTCGGGTTTCCCCTTGAGCTCATTAAAGTAAAACCATCAGGATTTGAGTGGGGTGGATTACTGATTAGCTTCCTCCCCCTTCTGCTCCTGGGCGCTTTGCTGTTCTTCCTATTCCGTAGGGCACAGGGGGCTAACAGCCAGGCTATGAGTTTTGGTCGCAGCCGAGCCCGATTGTTCCCGGCTAATACACCAACAGTAACTTTTAACGATGTGGCTGGGGTCGAGGAAGCTAAGGAAGAGATGCGTGAAGTAGTAGATTTCCTCAAGTCACGCGAGAAGTTTCAAAGTCTGGGGGCACGCATTCCGAAGGGCATGCTACTAATAGGTCCGCCTGGCACAGGGAAGACACTACTGGCTCGAGCCATAGCCGGCGAAGCTGGGGTACCTTTCTTTTCTATTAGCGGTAGTGAATTTGTAGAGATGTTTGTTGGTGTTGGTGCCTCCAGAGTGCGTGACCTCTTCGACCAGGCTAAACGCAATACCCCCTGCATTATCTTTATTGATGAGATTGATGCTGTCGGTCGTCATCGTGGCGCTGGGCTAGGTGGTAGCCATGATGAGAGGGAGCAGACGCTAAATCAAATTCTAGTGGAAATGGATGGCTTTGACACTAACACTAGCGTAATTGTTCTCGCTGCTACCAACCGACCTGATATACTTGACCCGGCTTTGCTTCGCCCCGGTCGCTTTGACCGACGAGTAATCCTGGACCAACCGGATATTAACGGTCGAACCGCCATTTTGAAAGTTCACGCCAATGGCAAGCCACTAGATGAAGCAGTTAGTTTAGAGGTTCTAGCTAAAGAGACAGCCGGTTTTAGCGGTGCTGACCTGGCCAACCTGGTCAATGAGGCAGCCATTCTGGCTGCCAAGCGGGGCAAGAAAGCCATTGAGATGCAAGAGCTTGAGGAATCTATAGACCGAGTGATAGCTGGACCGGAGAGGAAGAGCCGAAGAATAAGTCCTAAGGAGAAAGAAATTACCGCCTATCATGAGACAGGGCACGCCCTTGTCGCCAGAATGCTGCCTAATGCTGACCCGGTACATAAGATTTCCATAGTGGCTCGAGGGATGACTCTCGGTCACACCCGGCAACTGCCCACCGAAGACCGATACATGCTAACCCGCTCCCAATTTGAGGACATGTTAGCTACCTTAATGGGTGGTCACACTGCTGAGGAAATAATATTTAATGAAATTACCACCGGGGCTCAAAATGATATTGAGCAAGCTACCAAGCTGGCTCGTAAGATGGTAACTGACTATGGAATGAGCACAAAGCTAGGACCAAGAACCTTTGGGCACAAGGAAGAGCTAGTTTTCCTCGGTCGTGAAATATCTGAGCAGCGGGACTATAGTGATAAGGTAGCTGAACAGATTGATGATGAGGTTCATAATATTATCCAGCAAGCTTACGAAACAGCCAAAAGAATTCTAACCGAGAACAAGCCAAAGTTAATCCAGATTGCGCAGAAACTGATCACCCTGGAGACCATAGAGGGTGAAGGGCTGGAGGCACTATTTGACGAACCTGTTACGGAACCTTCTCCAGAAACTACATCAACCCCTTAACACCTAAAATTAAGCGAGCTGGTCTTTCAAGACCAGCTCTTTTTCCTGGACTGAATCTCACACCCCATACCAAAGGTGTTACACAGGTCGGCGATTTTCTTGCCGGGGGTAATGCCGCCGCTTAACTAAATATCTCAACGGACGATATCATTTGCCGGCAAAGTTCAATATCCTTGTCGCCAATCCTCCAGTTCGATTACTTTTTATATGATTTAATAAACACTCCTTCGGTTACACTTTAGATGGTTCAATTCGCTACTTGACACACCCCCAATTAAAAATTATAATTAAAAATCATAATTTTTAATATCAAGAAAGGAGGACTAATATGAACTCTAAGGAACGCGTGATGGCGGTACTGAACCATCAAAAACCGGATCGTATGCCCTGTTTTACTGCCAACTCAACTGTAACTTACGACCAAATGGAAAAGGTGGGCGCCTTCTGGCCGGAAGGGCACGACGAGGCAGAACCCATGGCTAAACAGGCTATGGCTGCCTATACCGTACTTGGCTTTGATGTGGTAAGGGCTCCCTTTGACCAGATGACTGAGGCTGAGGCTCTTGGGGCTAAGGTAAAGTCTGGCGGCACAAAGGGCATCCCTGGTGCGGCAGAGCCACCCGTGTATACAATAGATGATACCCCACCGAAGGAGCTTCCCCACGACTTTCTGTCACGGGGGAGAATACCGGAATTACTCAAGGCAATTACAATCATGAAGAAGGAACTGGGGGATGAGGTACTCATTGAGGGTGGAATTATCGGACCCTTTTCCATTGCCGCTTATCTGTTAGGGGTGACAAAAACACTGAAAGCCTCCCTTAAGGCGCCGGATAAGCTCCTCCCCTTCCTGGCAATATCGGAAAAGGCAGGAACCGCGTTAGCCCTTGCCCTCATTGATGCCGGTGCCGACATCATCGCCAATGAGGATATGACTGCTTCTCCCGACATTATAATGCCCAAGAGTTACCATGACTTGGTATATCAATTCCAAGCTAAGCAGTTTGAGGAGATAAAGGTTCC
>JAUWEU010000073.1 GCA_030608125.1 Dehalococcoidia bacterium | reverse complement strand
AATAACACTTTATAGGAAAGGATGTCAACCACATTGAGTAAGCTGGCAGGCAAGGTTTTAATCCCAACCAGGTTACGGCTTGATTTAACTACGCTATCCTCCGGCTCATCGGTAATGATAAGAGCCGAGGAGTCCACCCCCAATGCTGTTAAAATCCGAACCATTTCTTTAGTTTTAGGCGTCTCAAGCTCCAGCTTCTCCAAAACCTTTAGCTCCTCGTCCCTGGCTTTCGCCGATAGGACACACCGTAGGGCTAGTTGGCGCATCTTTTTAGGCATGGCTTGGCGGTAGCTTCTGGGGTGAGGACCAAAGGTGATACCCCCTCCCCGGCGCAGTGGCGACCGCCGGCTGCCAGCCCGAGCCAGTCCGGTGTGTTTTTGCCGAAACAACTTCCTCTTACTACCGGAGACCTCACTGCGAGTTTTAGTATCAGCCGTTCCCTGACGAGCATTTGCCCGCTGCCTTACCATTGCCTGGTGCACCACTGCCTCATTAAACGGCACACCAAACACTTCATCACTTATTTCAATATGTGTCGCCACCTCTCCGGTAACGTTATAAACTGGAACTTGCACTTGCTTTCTTACCTCCACCTGATTTCCTTATTAGTAATATTCCATTCCTACCCCCAGGTACGGCTCCCCTAACCAGCAATAGATTACGGGCAGGGTCAGCTTCAAACACCTCCAGATGGCGCACCGTCACCCGGCTATCCCCCATATGTCCTGCCATACGCATCCCTTTGAAAACCCTACCCGGAGAGGTAGTAGCCCCTATAGAGCCTGGGGCACGGTGTCGGTCTGACTGCCCATGCGTTTTGGGACCACCGGCAAAATGATGGCGTTTTACTACACCAGCAAAGCCCTTACCTTTTGACACCCCGGTAATATCCACTAGGTCGCCTGTCTTAAACAGGCTAACATCAACCGTCTCCCCTACTTCAATAGCTTCACTATCACTTACCCTGAATTCTCGAAGATACTTAAACTGTCCCAGCCCCTTGAGATGCCCCTTCTGCGGAGAGTTGAGCCGTTTAACTTCACCAAATCCAAGCTGGACAGCATTATAGCCTTCTTTATCCTTAGTCTTAACCTGTATTACCGGGCACGGACCAGTTTCAATAGCAGTTACCGCCTCGGCTTTACCATTCTCCCTGAATATCTGAGTCATACCCAGCTTTCTACCAATAATACCTTGAATCATATCTTTAGCCTTTTATAACTTAATATCTATCTCAACCCCTGATGGTAGGTTCAGTCTGGACAGGGTGTCTATTGTTTTAGAGGTTGCCTCTACAATATCAATAAGGCGCTTATGAGTCCGAATTTCAAACTGTTCCCGTGAGTCCTTATCTATGAACGGGGAACGGATAACAGTGAATTTCTGAATATGGGTAGGCAGGGGCACCGGTCCGGAAACAACAGCCCCGGTACGCTCTACCGCTTCTACAATCTGCTGAGCAGAGCGGTCAACTATCTTGTGGTCATAGCCCTTTATTCTGATACGAATCTTCTGTTTAGGCATATCTTCTACCTATAGCTTTATCCTTAAGCTGGTCGGCTAATTCAGCCGGTAACTCCTGATAACGATGAAACTCCATAGAATGTGTGGCTCTGCCCTGGGTTAATGACCTGAGACTGGTGGCATAGCCAAAGGTCTCAGCTAATGGCATCAGGGAGCAAATAGCTAACATCTCACCCTCGGTTTCAATGCTATTAATATGCCCCCGCCTTGAAGTGAGGTCATCTATTATGTCACCCAGAAACTCCCCGGGTGTAACTATATCTATCTTCATTATCGGCTCTAGAAAGACAGGCTTAGCTTTAGCCACGCCCTCCTTTAGCGCCATTGAGGCAGCCATCTTAAAGGCTATCTCTGAAGAGTCAACCTCATGATAACTACCATCATAAAGGGTTACTTTAATATCAACCAGTGGATAGCCAGGTAATACCCCGGTCTCCATAGCCTCTTTAATGCCGATTTCTATGGCTGGGAGGTATTGCCTGGGTATTACTCCACCTTTGACACGGTCTACAAAGTGGAAGCCATTACCACGCTCCACAGGCTCAAGCTCAAGGCAGACATGACCATATTGACCGCGCCCCCCAGTCTGCCGAATGAATTTCCCTTCACTTCGCACCGGTATAGTAATAGTTACCTTGTAGGCAACCTGTGGCTTACCTACCTTTGCCCCCACCCTAAATTCACTGAGTAACCTACTCACTATGGTCTCCAGGTGAAGCTCACCCATACCTGAGATAACAGTCTGTCCCGTCTCCTGATTATAATCTACCTTAAAGGTAGGGTCCTCCTCAGTCAGCCTTCGCAGGGCTTCCCCCATGGAGTCCTGGTCAGCCTTGGTTCTGGGCTCAATGGCAACAGACAATACTGGCTCGGGGAAGCGAATGGATTCAAGAAGCAGGGGTCGAGAGGAATGGCACAGGGTATCACCGGTAAAGGTGTTCTTAAGACCTAATGTAGCTACGATAGCTCCGGTATCGGCTTCAACTACTTCCTCACGGCGATTGGCATGCATTAATAATAACCGTCCAATGCGCTCCCTCTTGCCACGAGTTGAGTTAAATATTTGTGCCCCCGCCTTTACTCTGCCCGAATAGACCCTAAAATAGACCAACCTGCCCACAAAAGGGTCAGAAACTACCTTAAAGGCTAATGCTGAAAACGGGGCATCAGTCCTGGCTGGACAAGTAACTTCAACCCCCAGCCTGGTATCAATGGCTCTTACCGGTGGCATATCTAAAGGTGAGGGCAGATAGTTTACAATAGCATCAAGTAAGGGACGAACACCTTTGTTCTTGAGCGCACTGCCACAAAGAATGGGTACCCCTTTATTAGCTAGGGTTACCCTTCTTAAGACTAGCCTTAACTCAGCCGGAGTAATACTAGCTCCCCCAAGATAAGCTGCCATAATCTGGTCATCGTATTCAGCCAATTTTTCAATTAGCCCCTGACGAAATTTAGTGCACATTGCTTGTTCTGATTCAGGAATAGCCACCTCTAGTGGTTCTGAATCAGGATTGCCATCAAAACTCCATGCCCTATTCTCCACGAGGTCAATAATGCCCTCATACGAGGCTTCACTACCTAAAGGCAATTGTATGGGCAATGGCTTGGCACCGAGTCGCGTTTCAATCATAGACAGGCTGCGGTTAAAATCGGCACCAATCCGGTCCATCTTATTGATGAAGCAAATTCTAGGCACATGATATCTATCAGCTTGCCGCCATACCGCCTCTGACTGAGCCTCAACTCCAGCCACAGCATCGAAAACCACTACCCCCCCATCCAATACCCTAAGGCTGCGCTCTACCTCAGCCGTAAAATCTACATGCCCCGGGGTATCAATAATATTGATGCGGTGGTCTCGCCAATAACAGGTGGTAGCCGCAGCCGTAATGGTGATACCGCGCTGTCTTTCCTGCTCCATCCAATCCATAACTGCGGTTCCTTCATCCACCTCACCAATCTTATAGGTATGACCAGTGTAATATAGTATCCTCTCAGTGAGGGTGGTCTTACCAGCATCAATGTGAGCGATAATACCTATATTCCGTACCTGGTCTAAAGGAAAACTGCTGGGCATAGTCCTGTCCTTTACCTCAAACTTTACTGATATGGGACTGTTTACTATAACATTAGAATTAATAATGGTAACCTCTCACCATTTATAGTGGGCGAAGGCTCTATTAGCCTCAGCCATTCTATGAGTATCCTCACGCTTCTTAATAGCCACCCCCTGCCTCTTGGCGGCATCACTAAGCTCAGCCGCCAATTTCTCAGCCATAGATTTGCCTGCCCTGGCTCTGGCTGATTTTACCAGCCAGCGTATTGCCAAAGTAAGACCACGCTCAGGACGAACCTCCACTGGCACCTGATAGGTAGCCCCACCAACACGGCGTGGCTTAACCTCAAGCAGGGGAGTGGCATTCCTTACCGCATGTTCTAAAACAGTAACCCCAGCTTCTGGCGATTGCTGTTCTATAATGTTTAGAGCACCATATACAATCCTCTCTGCCGTGCTCTTTTTGCCACACTTCATTACTTTATTTATTACCCCAGCCACGGTTGCATTGTTATGTTTGGCGTCAGGGGGTATCTCTCTCTTTATAGCTCGGCTCCGTCTCGGCATTTTACCTCCTGTATTTAGACACTCTCAGCCTCAGCCAAGGCTTTGCTTTGCTTGGCTCCGTACTTACTGCGACCCTGACAGCGGTTAGCTACACCGCTAGCATCCAGTGCCCCCCGGATAATATGATAACGAACACCGGGTAAATCCTTCACCCGTCCTCCACGAAGCAGAACCACGGAGTGTTCCTGCAACTCATGCCCCTCACCAGGAATATAGGCAGTTACTTCCAAGCCATTGGTCAGCCGCACCCTGGCTATTTTGCGCAACGCTGAATTGGGCTTCTTCGGCGTTGTCGTCTTAACCTGAAGGCAAACTCCCCGCTTCTGGGGAGAGCCCTTTCCCTGTACCATCTTATTCTTCAAAGC
>JAUWEU010000079.1 GCA_030608125.1 Dehalococcoidia bacterium | reverse complement strand
CCTATAGTCACAAGAGAGGAGGCAGGTACAGTAGGAATGTAAGCCGGAGAAGAAGCTAAACCTTTAGTCATAATCTATATGCCTAAGATGTATAACAATTAGCCAGTTCGTGCCAAACTTGTCTTTTGGTTAGCCCTGGGCGGCACCGATAAGCTCGGCTATATCCTCTATCCCCTCTTTGTGCATGAATTGCTCTATTCCTTCCAGGACATCAAGCGGAGCCCGAGGGTTGGTGAAGCTAGCGGTGCCTACCTGGATAGCCGAGGCTCCAGCCATAATGAATTCTATAGCATCGCTAGCGGTAGTAATGCCACCACAGCCAATAACCGGCACTTCTACGGCTCTGGCTACTTCATATACCATATATAACGCTACCGGTTTTATGGCTGGTCCAGATAGACCCCCGGTTATGTTGCCCAGCAGGGGTCTTCGCCTGGTGATGTCAATGGCTATGCCCTTCAGGGTGTTGATTAGGGATATAGCATCAGCTCCAGCTTCAGCTACAGCCACAGCGACCCTGGCTATATCACTGGTGTTTGGGGTCAGCTTAACCAGCATTGGCAGAGAGGTGGCTGCTTTGACAGCGGCAGTTACCTCGGCGGCTGATTTAGGGTTTGTCCCAAACTCAGCACCACCAGCTTTAATGTTGGGGCAGCTTATATTTACTTCAATAGCGCTGACTCCAGCTACCCCGTCCAGCTTGCCAGCAACTTTAGCATAATCGTCAATAGTTTCGCCGGCAATATTAACCATGACTGGCACCCGCCAGCTTGCCCAAATTGGAGTTTTTTCTTTTATTAGGCTATTAACGCCAATATTCTGTAACCCAATTGAATTGAGCACGCCACAGGCTGTCTCGGCGAGTCTAGGCTGAGGGTTACCGTCTTTAGCTTCAAGAGTAGTTCCCTTGCATACGATAGCCCCCAGCCTTTGGATATCAAACAGGTGGCTATACTCTGTCCCGTAGCCAAAGGTGCCAGATGCTGTCATCACCGGGTTAGCCAGTAACAAGCCCGTCTGGTGTCTGGGTGCTAATTGAACTGAAAGATTCATAATGGTAGCGGTACTGATTATAGGTTATATGTGGTGGGGTGGCAACCTCTTCCTGGCGAATAGGAGGGGAAATACTATATCACTTAGACAGCAGGGGAGCCAAACAGCAAGGAATAAAAACAGGAAGACAAAATGGAGCTGTGGAATCCAATAGGCTGTCCCGAAGGCGGTGAAATAGAATAATGATGCCCAGGTGCTTAATAATACATGTCCAAAGTGAGGGATTTTGGTGGTAGGTTTCCAGTAACCAATGGTAATGCCAATTAACGCCACAGGGTTTATCAACCACCATTTTTCAATAAAGGGCATGTGAAATTCTATCTTGATACCGAGTAAAGCTCCACCCAGGTAGGGAATTATGGCATCGCTTATGGTAGCTATGCCGATGGAGCCAAAATAGCCAATTAGGATTGCTGCCCAGATTTTACCATTACCATATTTTTTATACATGGCTGTGGTCACCAGGGCACTCAATAAAACATGAATTGGATGTAAGGTGTAGAAAGCGGCGTAAGAAATCTTGGGGGGAACATTACCCAAGACTATTATAGCCATGATAATAATCCCGGTAACGGCGCCCGAAGCAGTGAAGGGGATATGCCTGGCGAGCTCATGGGCTATTGGTTTAAGCATTTTTATCTAAAGAGCTGATTTAAAATTATTTCCACTAACAAGTGGTAAAAACATATTTTAGCAATGGCTGACGAAATCCTATGTGGCTTCCCTTTGACAGGCCTGGCAGAGCCCGATGAACTCAAGGAGATGACCTTCTATTCTGAACCCGGTCTTGCTGGAGAGGTCTTGCTCCACTTTTCCTAATTCGCAGCCAGTAAAATCAATAACCCTACTGCAGTTTGAGCAAATCAAGTGGTGGTGGTGCCCTGGGGCACTAATTGTGTAGCTGCGGCAGCTACCTCCAGCGTGCAACTCGCAGATAAGCCCTAACTGGGCAAGTATCTCAAGGGTGCGATAAATAGTTACAAACCCAATATTAGGGTGGTGTTGATGCACCCTCTCGTATATGGCGGTGGGAGTAAGATGGTCCTGATTAGAAGCAATCGCCTGTATCACCACCCGTCGCTGTGGGGTAAGCTTGTAGCTGTGCTGCCGCAATATAGCGGCTACTTTTCTCTCGGTAAGTCTCATTTCAGGTTCTAAGTGAAAAATATTTTCATTTAATAATACTAAAATTATCCTTTATTGTCAACAGCCTTTACGGTTAAGGCTGATTAGGTAATCCTATCTGGGTATTGACCAATTGAAATAAATAGGATACACTAAAAATATGATATACTTTGGCACTTCAGGGTTTAGCTATAGTGATTGGGTAGGAAACTTCTACCCTTTAGGCATGCCCAAGAGGGAATGGCTTATCTATTATGCCCGTGAATTTAATGCCTGTGAGGTAAATTCAACCTTTTATGCGATACCTAAACCGTCCAGCTTGAAAGCCATGGCCGAGAAAACGGGTGAAGGCTTCCTGTTTACTATTAAAGCCAATCAAGAAATGACCCATCAGCGGGAAGATAATGCCCCCGTTTTCAAGGCTTTTTGCCAGGTGTTAGAGCCTATCATTACTGCCGGGAAGCTGGGTTGCATCCTGGCTCAGTTTCCGTATAGTTTTAAGTTTAATCGCCGTAGCTGGGACTACCTCGGGCTGTTTAAGGAACGACTGGGTGAACTACCGCTGGTTATTGAATTTCGTAACGCCCAGTGGCTAAGGCTTGAGGTATTTGACTGGCTTCGTCAGCATGATTTAGGCTTCTGTTGTGTTGATGAACCTCGGCTGCCCAATCTTCTGCCACCGCTGGCTGAGGCGACGAGTAAGATAGCCTATGTCCGTTTTCATGGACGCAATAGTGCCAAGTGGTGGCAACATGAGCAGGCTTACGAGAGGTATGATTATAGCTATACGCCACAGGAACTCAACGAGTGGCTGCCTAAGATTCAAAAATTGGATAGTGTAGCTGAAAAGACCTTTGTTTTCGCCAACAATCACTGGCGCGGGCAGGCAGTCAGCACTATTCGCCAATTGCGGATAACGCTGGACTAATCTGCCCCACTCATTATTGTTCTCTAATGACATTTAAGTATAATAGCTTACCTGTCAGCATCCGAGCCGGAGAAACAGAGTTGACAGGTGAGCAGGAGGAGGAAGAAGTGACTACTGGTTTCAATCTACTTCGCCCTCGTTTGGAAGAGGAGCGAAGGCACTTAACTGAGCAATTAGACCAATTAGAAGCTGACGCCCGCCCCACCGAGCTGAGGCGAGAGGGTAGCCCCTTTGGCAAAAGGGAGGAGGAGGCTACGGAAAGCTTTGAATTGGAGAAACGGCTAGCCCTGGAGAAGCGTATAAAAACCCAACTGGCTGAGGTGGAATATGCCTTGTGCAAGTTTGAACAAGGAACCTATGGTTTATGCGATAGTTGTGGTCAGCCTATAGACCCAGACCGCTTAGAGGCACTCCCGCAGGCGAAGTTGTGCATGAACTGTAAGACTCAACAGGCAAAGAATGCAAAAGGTAAATCCTCTCCAGGGTAAGTGGCGGAATGTAGTCTTTTTCCTTACTGCGCTGCTAGTGGTGGCTGCTGACCAGCTCAGCAAGCTGTGGGTAAGGTCTAACCTAGCCATAGGGGAGTCGCTATTTGAAGTAGGAATCTTTAGTTTGACCCATCTTCATAATACCGGTGCCGCCTTTGGCTTATTTCAGGGTCAGTCATTCCCTTTAACTATAGTGGCTATAATCAGCGCTATCGCTCTTCTCTTCTATGCCCTTTTTATTTGTCGTCTTTCCCCTCTTTTAGATAATAGGCTAAGTAAGGTAGCTCTTGGTCTGGTTCTAGGCGGCACAGTGGGCAACCTGATTGACCGACTGCGCTTTGGCGGTGTTGCCGACTTTATTAAAGTTGGCTTCTGGCCAACGTTTAATATTGCTGACTCGGCGCTAACGGTTGGCGTCATTTTATTTGCTTACTCCTTCCTTCGCCTGGCTCGAGCCGAAAGGCACTAGGATGGACAAGGTATATAACTTTGTGGTTGATAAGCAGGGCACTCGCCTTGATAGATATGTTGTTGAGCGGTGTCCCCAGCTTTCCCGAACCCAGGCTCAACGGCTCATTGTTGGTGGCAATATCAAGGTTAACGACCGTGTGGCTAAGGC
>JAUWEU010000027.1 GCA_030608125.1 Dehalococcoidia bacterium | reverse complement strand
GTATCACTTTACTTTACCTTCTGGGGACTTCAGCGTCTCAAGAAAGGAGGCCTGGACAAGGGGCCTCTCTCCAAGATGAACATGCTGGGACTTGGCAAGCGGATGGTGAAATGGAAGATGAAAAAGGCTGGCGTGGTATCTTTGGAGAGGCTGCTACAGGATTTCAAGGAGCTTGGAGGCAAAATCCTTGCCTGCGACATGACCATGGAAATAATGGGGATAAAGAAGGAAGACCTGCGCGATGATTTGATTTCGGATTACTGTGCAGTTGGCACCTACATAAGTGAGGCTAGAGAATCAAGTGTGACCCTCTTCATATAACAGGAGGAAGATATGTTAGACAGACAACAGGCATATCTGGACAATTCAGCAGCCACCCGTTTGGATGAACGCGTACTGGAGGCAATGAAGCCATACTTCTTCGATAAGTACGCCGTGGCTACCTCGGAGTTTGCCTACTCTCAGGGCATAGAAGCTCGAGAAGTCTTGGATGGCGCTAGAGAAGCCCTTGCTGTAGCTATAGGGGCAGCACCGGAAGAGTTTATTTTCACCTCAGGAAGCACTGAATCCTCAAACATCGCTCTGAAGGGAGTGGCGCTGGCTCTTGGTAGCAGGAAAGGGAACCACCTAATTGTGTCAAAAATCGAGGATTTCCCGGTACTTAACAGTACCAGAGCCCTTGAGAAGCAGGGCTTCCAGGCGACCTATCTGGATGTGGATAGTGACGGCTTTGTCGACCTTGATAAACTTAGGGATTCCATCACAAACGAGACCATTCTGGTCTCCATCCAGCATGCCAACCAGGAGATTGGCACCATTCAGGATATTGAAAATATCGGTCGCATCTGCCACGAGAAGGGCGTATTGTTTCATACTGACGCCACTCATACCTTTCCCAGGATTACCCTCGATGTCAGGAGGATACCCGTGGATTTAATCACAGTATCTGCCCATACCATCCATGGGCCAAAAGGCATGGGAGGACTATACATCCGTCAAGGGACAAAGATAGCCAAGTGGGTAGA
Organism: Dehalococcoidia bacterium; assembly: GCA_030608125.1. Next base: position 7,296 of record JAUWEU010000027.1, on the reverse strand, counting down.
TGGAGGATTTCAGGAATTCGACCTCCGGGCGGGGCTGGAAAACATACCCGGCGCGGTGGGGTTCGCCAAGGCGATAGAGCTAGTCACGCCGGAAGAAACCGGGCAGCTACAAGCAATGCGTGACCATATTATTGACCGTATACTATCCGAAATACCGGATACTACCCTTAATGGACATCGCTGGAAGAGGCTCCCGCAGAACGCCAATATCTCGTTCCACTTTATAGAGGGTGAGTCTATTACCCTGCATCTGGATATGCACGGTTTTGCTGTGAGCACCGGCTCCGCCTGCTTCAGCCGCTCTCTGGAGGGTAGCCACGTTATCTTCGGCATCGGTGGTGACCACGAAAGGGTGCACGGGTCGATCCGTTTTACCTTCGGGCGTTACAACACCGTGGAAGATGTCGACGCCGTGGTGTGGACACTGGCTGAGGTAGTGCGGGAGCTGAGGAGTATCAGCCCACTGGGCAAAGAAGAAAAGGAGGGCTAGAGATGAAATTTCCATATAGTGAAACGGTACTGGAACACTTTCGTCACCCCCGCAATGTGGGTAAGATTGAGAATGCCGACGGTAAGGCGATAGAAGGCAGTCCGGCCTGCGGCGATATGGTTGCAGTCTATATAAGTGTTGACCCCAATACGAATAAACTCACAGACATCAAGTTTGAATCTTACGGCTGTGCCTCCAACATTGCTACTGGCTCTATCATCACGGAGTTGGCCAAGGGAAGGACGCTGGATGAAGCCAAGAAGATTACTTGGAAGCAGGCCTCGGAAGCCCTGGGAGGGCTTCCCAAAATAAAAGTTCATTGCTCAGTACTGGCTGTGGAAGGTTTACGTTCGGCTATTGAAAACTATGAAGAGCGCCACGGTCTGGTTAAGGAGAAAAAGCCCACCACGGTAGAAGTGGTGCGTAAGCGCCTCAAGAAAGTTATGAACCCTATGGCTGGACTAGATTTGGTACGTACCAACCTAGTACGAGATATTGAGGTCAAGGATGGAACTGTCCGCGTGGTAATCGACTTGCCTCCAGACCACCAGTTTGCCTCCGCAATAAAGGAGGAAATAACAGAGAAGATAGAACCCCTCTGGGATGTAAAAGAGGTAACAGTTGAATTTGAGGGATAAAACCTTGCTACAATACGGCGTTACCATAAAGAGTAATAAGTTAGGCTGGTAGACTATTTATCTTGGTTTGAGGAGGTGATATGATGTGGCATATGTGGGATATGCCTATAAGTATGGGCTGGTGGATGATAGTATGGATGGTGGTATTTTGGGGAGGACTCATTGCCCTCATCGTGTGGGGAATTAAGAAGCTAACTGAGCGAGGTAACTCTACTCCAAAACGCAGCCCGCTAGATATAGCTAAAGAACGCTATGCCAAGGGAGAAATATCCAGAGAAGAGTTTGAGCAGATCAAGAAAGACCTATCCTAGTTGAGGCTACGGAATTCCGAAATGTTAAGCGAAAGCAAGGCTACGGAAATTGCTAAGAGGCGGTATAATCGGATCGCCCTCCTCTACACTGCTCTCATAGATGGTCTCATTGAGAGGTCACGCTCCAGCAGGTGGCGGGAACTGCTGTGGAGTAAGATGGAAGGCACACATATCCTGGAGGTCGGGGTAGGTATCGGCAAGAACTTTCCTTACTATCCTGCCGATGCCGAAATAACCGCTATCGACTTCAGTGAGAAAATGTTAAAGTATGCCCGCGATAAAGCGAGAAAGCAAGGAGTCCGAGTGCGCCTACAGCAAATGGATGTTCAGAACCTTCAATTTGAAGACAATACCTTCGACATCGTAGTGGCCTCTTTTGCCTTTTGCTCAGTGCCTGATCCGCTTCGCGGCTTGATGGAGGTCAAGCGAGTGTGTAAACCGGGGGGCAGGGTAGTCTTGTTAGAGCATGTCCTGAGTACCAACCGGATTCTGGCCTGGCTCATGAACGTTACGGCTCCGTTGGCAGTACGGATGATCGGGGATAATCCCAACCGGCGAACAGTGGAGAATGTTGTCAAAAGTGGGCTGAGGGTGGAACAGGTTACTGACCTTGGGGTGGGAATATTTAAACTGATTGAGGCAAGGAAGAAGTGACAAAGCTCACATCCTACTGATGAGATTAGCAATAAAATATAAATCAATAACAGAATAAAGAATGAGCCGGGAGGATCGGGTAGGGATGCAATGGTTAAGAAATCCAGCTCCAAGAAAACAGAAAAGGCTCATATCCACATAACCGGGATGACCTGTACTACCTGTGCCGCCACCATTGAGAAGGGCCTGGCTGAGACGCCTGGGGTAGAGCAAGCAAGTGTGAGCTTTGCCTCAGAAAAGGCTTCTGTAGAGTATGACCCCTCCAGGGTAGACCTTGCCAAAATCAAGCACACTATCTCCCAAATAGGCTATGGGGTAGCCACCAAGAAGTCTATCTTCCCGGTAAGCGGGATGACCTGTGCCTCCTGTGTCGCCCGGGTTGAGGAGGCTCTGTCAAGTGTGCCCGGCGTAGTTTCAGCCAATGTTAATCTGGCTTCAGAGAAAGCCACTGTGGAATACACCGAAGGGATGGAGCTAGCTGACCTGCGGCGGGCAGTGAGGGAAGCTGGCTATGAACTGGGTTTAGAAGCAGCGACACTGGAAGATGTCACTACTGCTGCCCAGCGAGAACTGCGTGGCGTAAGGAACCGGTTTATCTTTGCCGCTATCCTCGCCGCATCAATTATGGCTCTAATGTGGGCTCCCTTATTCGCCGGGAAGCCCTATCTACTCTGGGCACTGGCGACACCGGTGCAGTTCTGGGCAGGCTGGCGATTCTACCGGGGTGCTTGGGGTGCATTAAGGCACAAGACCGCTGATATGAATACGCTGGTTGCCGTGGGCACCTCAGCCGCCTACTTTTATAGTATGGTAGCTGTTCTCTTTCCTGGTCTCTTTGCTGCTACCGAGGTAGAGCTTGGTCTCTACTTTGATACCTCAGCGATGATTATTACCCTAATACTGCTTGGTCGCTACCTGGAAACACGAGCCAGAGGACAGACTTCAGAGGCGATAAAGAAACTCATCGGTCTGAATCCTAAGACAGCTCTGGTTGTCCGCGACGGTGAGGAAAGGGAAATTTCCATCGAAGATGTTCAGGTTGGTGACCTCATTGTGGTACGGCCGGGAGAGCGAGTACCCGTGAATGGCATTATTCATGAGGGCTATTCCAGCATTGATGAGTCCATGATTACCGGGGAGAGCATCCCTTTAGAGAAAAAGGCAGGTGATGAAGTTATCGGTGCCTCCATTAATAAGACAGGCAGCTTCAAGTTCGAGGCAACCAGGGTGGGCAAGGATACCACCCTGGCTCAAATTATCCGACTGGTGGACGAAGCCCAGGGGAGCAAGGCGCCTATTCAACGTCTGGCTGATGTCATTGCCAGCTACTTCGTACCGATAGTGATTGGCATTGCCACCATTACCTTCATAGTATGGTACTTTGTCGGACCATCCCCGGCTCTTACCTACGCCATTCTCAACTTTGTGGCAGTACTTATCATCGCTTGCCCCTGCGCTATGGGACTGGCAACACCAACGGCTATTATCGTGGGCACCGGAAAAGGAGCCGAGCACGGTGTTCTTATCAGGAGTGCTGAGACACTGGAGAGGTCTCACCAGATAAGTGCTGTGCTGCTGGATAAAACAGGCACCCTAACCCAAGGTGAACCCAAGGTAACCGATATTATCGCTGTCCCTTCTTCTTCTCAGGAAGAGGTTCTCCTGCTGGCAGCCTCCGTGGAACATGGCTCAGAGCATCCACTCGGTGAGGCTATAGTTAGGGCTGCTCTAGAGAAGAAGCTAGAGTTGTCCCCAGCCTCAGATTTTAACGCTATCCCGGGACACGGTGTTGAGGCTTCAGTGGAAGGCAAAAAGCTTATCTTAGGCAACCTCAGGCTAATGAGTGAAAAGAACCTTTCCCTGAATGGGCTGGGGGAAGAAGCCGAACGACTCTGGGCAAAAGGCAAGACAGTGATGTTTCTGGGTGTAGATAGCCAAGTAGTGGGTATTATCGCCGTGGCTGATACCCTTAAACCGAACGCCAAAGAGGCAGTGGGTGCGCTACATAATATGGGTATTGAGGTAATGATGCTCACCGGAGACAACCAGCGTACCGCTGAAGCTATTGCCCAAGAGGTGGGCATTGACCGTGTCTTGGCTGAGGTGCTGCCGGAACGCAAGGCTCAGGAGGTTAAAAAGCTGCAGGAAGAAGGCAAGGTAGTGGCAATGGTGGGAGACGGGATAAATGATGCCCCGGCTCTGGCTCAAGCGGATGTGGGCATCGCCATCGGCACCGGCACCGATGTGGCGGTGGAAACCGGAGATATTACGCTGATTAGCGGTGATTTAGGGGGAATTGTAACTGCCGTATCCCTGAGCAAACACACCATGAGAACTATCAAGCAGAACCTCTTCTGGGCTTTTGCCTACAATACCGCTCTTATCCCAGTGGCGGCAGGGGTGTTATACCTTGCCTTCGGGAACACCGGTGTCCCCTCAGGGCTTCACTTCATTCTAGGTGACTACGGTTTCCTGAATCCGATTTTGGCAGCGGCAGCCATGGCCGCCAGCTCACTCACCGTAGTATCCAACTCACTACGTCTAAAAAGGTTTAGACCAGCCAAATTTGCAGACTAATTAAAGGAGGTGTGCCAATGGCAATTGACCCGGTTTGCAAGATGAAAGTGGAAGAGAGCAAGGCAGCAGCTACCTCCGAGTACAAGGGAAAGAAATACTACTTCTGCGCTGCTGGTTGCAAGAAAGCCTTTGACCAGAACCCGGAGAAATACCTAGCTGAGGAGAAGAAATAATCCTGGTATTAGAGGCACGACTCCGGTAACAGGCTATGTTGCCAGCCGTTGAAGGTATCGGTGAGCCTGGAGTGCGGCTTTGGCACCTTCGCCAGCGGCAACAATAATTTGCTTCTCAGGCACATTAGTCACATCTCCGGCGGCATAAAGACCAGGAACGGTGGTTTCACAGGCACAACTGACTGGCACCTCTCCCCACTTATTGAGTTCAATGAGTCCGCTTACTGCTTCGGAGTTAGGCGTTAGACCGATTTCAATGAAGATTCCGCTAACATCAAGCCGTTTTTTCTCGCCGCTCTTCAGGTCTATTATCAGCATTCCTTGGGCAAAATCTTGACCCTCGATTTTTTCTGTTTGATATTCAGTAAAAATGCTCAGGTTTTTGGCATCGGCTAGCTTATCAATAAGAATAGCATCACCGGTTAAGGGAGTCAGTGATACCAGGTCTACATGTTCAGCAATTTTTACCATATCCAGCGCCGCCTCCAGTGCTGAGTTACCTCCGCCCACTACTGCCACCCTTTGCCCCGAGAAAACAGGCCCATCACAGATGGCACAATAGGTTACCCCTCTACCGGTTAATTCTGCCTCTCCTGGCACATTTAGCTTCCTGGGTCTCTTCCCGGTGGTAAAAATTGCTACTTTTGATTGATATCTGTCGCCTGTTTCAGTTATAGCCTCAAATCCGTCTTCAATCTTCTCCAGCTGAGAAACCTTGTAACCAACTTTCTGGTCTATGGGAAACTGGTTCACCTGGGTTTGAAACTTATCTATAAGCTCCGGCCCCTCAATAAACTGGTAGCCCAGGTAATTCTCAATACCCAAGGTTTTGTTTACCTGCCCACCAATATCAACGCTAATCAGCAACGTATTAAGCCGCTTGCGAGCCGCATACACACTAGCAGTAAGCCCGGCTGGACCCCCGCCTATTATCATCAACTCATACATGGCTCCTCCTAACATAAAATAATCCTGCCGAGACTATTGTGAGAGCAGTTCATCCAACAGGGCTTGGTTAAAACCTACGCTAATTTCATTATCATCAATAATGATTACGGGTACTCCCATTTGTCCCGACTTCTGTATCATCTCCTTGGCTTTTTCCCTATCCTGAGCCACATTGATGTCAGTGTAGGGAATCCCTTTTCGGGAAAGATAATCCTTTGCCCTCTTGCAGTAGGGGCACGTGGGCGTCGAATAGATAACCACTTTCTTATCAGTCATTCTTTAATCTCCAATACAGAATGTTTGGTAGTTTAGCCTTCCGGGTGAACGTGTTCACCCACTACGGGGTTCCCACATACTGGACAGCTAGCTACCAGCGGTACGTGGCAGCCTGGGCATAGACCAGGCTGTTTGGCTTCATAACCGCATTCCGGACAGATATACTTGACATCTTGCATCAAACCACCTCCAAACCATTTAGTAGCGAAATCTTATATCCATATACTGAAGCTGTCAAGATTTCCTGCCGAAAGTCTACGAGCCAGCGAGCTGTGTTACTCAGCGTAAATGTTCAAGAGCAAACCAGAAATTGTTGTGCTATAATTCATCCACGGGAATATGCTCTATGCAGAAAGCTGCCTTTGAAGGAGAGTTACCAGGTTGAAGTACAGCAGCAAGGCTCAGATTCTAAGGAGCTATTTTATTTTCTCCAGCTTGAATGATGACGAGCTCAGCCAACTGGCTGACCTTTCTATCGAGCATAGTTTCATGCCAAACGAGTTCATCTTCTGGGATGGAGATGCTCCTGATTGGTTCTACATCGTTGCCGAAGGCAAAGTGAAAGTTCTTAAACATTCCTCTTTAGGCAAGGAATTTGTTATCGCTTTTTTCAGCCCCGGTGAAATGTTTGGTGAGGTGGCTGTCTTTGAGAATAAGCCCTATCCCGCTTCAGCTCAGGCCGTAACTGAAACCAAGGTCGTGGGAGTTAAGAGAGAGGACTTCCTATCTTTTCTTGCCAATCACCCTCAGGTAGCCCTGAGGATTATTAATGTCTTGGCAGGACGGCTCAGGGATGCCCAGGGCCGCCTCAGAGACCTTGCCGGAGAGAGAGTTGAACAGCGCCTGGCCAGTGTACTGCTCATGCTTTCAACAAAGCTTGGCCCTACCCTCACCTTGACCCGACAGGAGATCGCTGACATGGTGGGAACCACTACCGAGACGGCGATCCGGGTCATGAGCCACCTGAAGGACAGGGGGATTATTAGTTCTGTTCGTGGTAAAGTGATTGTTCTCGATGAGGAGAAACTCGGACTGCTGGGTGAAGGGCCACCACGAGTATAGAACCACAAGACTATTCTACTACTTCGGTTTATCTCCCTAACTCAAACAACTACTAATAACTCCTCACTATATATGATTCAAATCATAGTAGGCAATGCCAATAAGTTGTACTATTGGTGTAGAAGTTAAAGCCCAAGTATTCGCTAGTAGAGGAGGTTATACTAATG
>JAUWEU010000099.1 GCA_030608125.1 Dehalococcoidia bacterium | reverse complement strand
TGCATCAGTCGCCAGCTATGGTGGGGGCATCGAATCCCGGTGTGGTATTGTCAGGACTGTGGTGAGCTAACGGTAACTATTGAGGATGCCAAACATTGTATTCACTGTGGCTCAGCCAATATAGAGCAAGACCCGGATGTTCTGGATACCTGGTTTAGCTCGGCACTATGGACTCACTCCACCCTGGGCTGGCCTGATGATACCGAGAGCCTACGCTACTTCTACCCGACCACAGTAATGGAAACTGGCTATGACATCCTCTTCTTCTGGGTAGCCAGAATGATTATGATGGGTCTGGAGGACACTGGTGACATTCCCTTCCGCACCGTTTACCTTCACGGTCTGATACGGGATGAGAAGGGGGAGAAGATGAGCAAGATTAAGGGCAATGTGCTTAATCCGATTGAGACATTGGAGAAATATGGCACTGATGCCCTGCGCTTTGCTTTATCTACTGGCACATCACCGGGAAATGACCTCAAGCTAACTACATCAAGGCTAGAGGCGGGACGAAACTTTGCTAACAAGCTGTGGAATGCCACTCGATTCGTAGTCAGAAGCATTGAGCCAAACCGCATTGATGTGAAAATTCAGTGGGACTTGCTCCCGGTAGAAGACCGCTGGATTCTATCCCGGCTTAATGGCACCATATCTAGCGTAACCAATCTGATGGAAGACTTCCAGTTTGGAGAGGCCCAAAGGCAAATCTATGAATTCCTGTGGGGTGAATTCTGCGATTGGTATATTGAAATAGCCAAGGTTCGTCTCCTCTCGGTTAGTGAGGGAGCCCTATCACCTATCCCTGTTTTAGTTTATGTTCTGGAGACCTCGCTTCGCCTATTGCATCCTTATATGCCCTTCGTCACCGAGGAGCTGTGGCAGAACCTTAAAAATCGTCTACCGTCAGACTGGCAACAAGTTGAGTCTATAATGGTAGCTACCTACCCTGAAGCTGACAAAGCAGCTATTGACCCACAATCAGAGCGAATTATGAAATCCGTGATAGAAATAATACACTCTATCCGCAATGCTAGGGCTCAATATAAAGTGGGGAGCACAAGGTGGATTGAGGCGCGAATCTATGCTGGCGAGCTTACATCAGCCATCACCCCTTATTCTCAGGCTATCCAGACTCTGGCTAGGGTAAGACCGGTTACTTTCTCAGATAGCAGACGAGAAGGTCCAGCCGGTGAAAATGCCCTGGTATTAGTGCTCAAAGAGTCAGAAGTAGTCATACCTATGGAGAGTATGGTTAATCTGGAAGCTGAGAGAAGACGGCTGCAAAAGGAGATAGAGCAAAGCCAAGCCGAGGTGGCTCAGCTTGAAGCCAGACTCAAGGACGAAGCGTTTCTGATTAAGGCGCCAGCAGCTATCGTAGATAAGGAACGAAGTAAACTGGCTATGAAGAAGGATAAACTAGAAAGGCTAAAACAACAAATCAAATTTTAGGAGGAGGAGAATGTACAAGAAAATACTTGTCCCGTTAGATGGTTCCAAAGTAGGTGAGGCTGCCTTAGCCTATGTTGAGGAGTTACTGTCCGATTTGATACCAGAGACAGAGGTAGAAGTTACTCTCTTCCAGGTAATATCATCACTAACTCCCAGTGTTGTTGCCGGGGAGGCGAGGGCTTCAATTCCCTACACGAAGAAAGATATGGAGCAAATCAAGAAGAAAGCTATAGATTACCTTGGTAAGGCTGGTGAAGGTCTAAGAAGTAAAGGAGTTGTGGTCAGGGCTAGGGTGAAAACCAAGATGGGGATTAGCAATGCTGCTGAGGAAATTATTAAAGCTGCTCATGAAATTAATGCCGACTTGATTGCTATATCAACCCATGGAAGCTCGGGTCTTACTCGCTGGGCTTTCGGCAGTGTTACTGACAAAGTACTACGGGGAGCAAATGTGCCGGTACTTATGGTGAGAGCATTGAAGCGGGCAAAATAAACATGGACTCTTGTCGCCGTAGGCGCTCTAGTGCCTTTTTAGTATCGCTAGCCAGTTTTGCCTTATCACACAGCTTTAGTCGATACTTAAATAGCCAGTAGGTGAAGTCTTTTAGCTCGGTTAGGCTGATAGACCTAAGCTTGGGATAACCCTTCTCCCGCCGGAAGCGTTTAAGCAATATGGCTTTAGTAGCCCCGTATATTCGCCGATGAACCTCATTAACGACCCCATGCTCATTACCATAGCCCAAAGTCCGCCGCTCCTTGCGCACCTCCTCCTGCACTGCCAAAATTAAAGCTTCCTCCACAGTAATGCCGTAAAAGTAGTTAAGATATTGATGATACTTACTACTGCCAATAAGCTCCTTGAATTTCTCCTTGGTCAGCTTGATTGGCGGTTCACTGTGGAACAGGAGGGCAATCTTCTCAGCCTCAGGCAATAAACCATCTACTGTCTCACATAGGCGTTCAGCCAGGAGCAGCCAGTCAAAGGCTTCACCTGCAATAAGGTAATGGTAACTACGCCCGTTGTGATTCTCCTCAGCCGCAGTCCATAATCCAATAGCCTCGAGTAAGGCGACATACCAGTGCTTACCATCAGTAATAGCCTGCTCTAAATATCTTATTACCTCAGTATTACCTCGGCTGGTCACGGTTAAGCCCTGGGTTGACATCCTCTCTATCTCCTCAGATAGGCTATGATTTCGTTCAATGGTCTGGTATTTATTACATCCTGTGGCTGACACCACCCCCGCCTGGCTACCCCTACCCCGAAGCGCATAAATGCCAGGTGCTCAGTTGAGTGGGCATCGGTATTAATTACCAGCTTTACCCCTAGCTCTCTCGCCCGATAGGCATGAATGTCCTTAAGGTC
>JAUWEU010000033.1 GCA_030608125.1 Dehalococcoidia bacterium | reverse complement strand
TGCCGCCATTGCCGCTATGATTGGTGCCGGAGGGCTTGGAGTACCCATATTCCGAGGTTTAAGAAATGCTCGCATGGATTTAATCATTCTGGGAGGAGTATCTGTCTCTATTCTGGCTCTAGTGGTCGATGCCCTTATGAGCCGGGTGGAGCGGTGGGTTACCCCCAAGGGATTGAAGACGAGGTGAAACAATGATAAGACTAGATAAGGTGACCAAGGTCTATCCTGATGAGACGGAAGCGGTAAAGGAGGTGAGCTTTGAGGTTGAGGCGGGAGAACTCTGCGTATTATTAGGTCCTTCGGGATGTGGTAAGACAACTACCATGAAACTGATAAACCGGCTTATCCCTATTACCGGAGGCAAGATATATATTGACGGGGTGGACAATACCAAGATGGACGAGAATGAGCTGCGAAGGAATGTAGGCTATGCCATTCAGGATATAGGGCTCTTTCCACATATGACTGTGGGGCAGAATATAGAGACAGTGCCGGCGCTAAAAGGCTGGCCGAAAGCCGAGCGGAGTAAGCGAGCCGGGGAACTCCTAGAACTGGTAGGGATGGATTCCGGCGAATTCATAGATAAGTATCCTAGCGAACTCTCTGGTGGTCAGTGCCAGCGAGTGGGTGTGGCTCGATCGTTAGGAGCTAACCCCCCGATATTGCTAATGGATGAGCCTTTTGGAGCCATTGACCCAATAACTAGGGTCAGATTGCAGGATGAATTTCTAAAAATACAGCAGGAGATAAAAAAGACCATTATATTTGTAACCCATGATATTTATGAGGCGATCAAGATGGGAGATAAGATAGTCTTGATGAAGGAAGGGCGGTTGGTGCAATATGACACGCCGGCCAATTTGCTTTATAGACCCATGAACGAGTTTGTAGAGGATTTCGTTGGTGCCGACCGAGCCCTTAAAGGATTGCAGTTGATACGAGTGAAAGAGGTTATGAGGAGTTCTCCACCCACGGTGAAAGCAGACGAGAAGGCAGAAGCTGCTGGACAGCGAATGGAGCAAGAGGGAATCAATTGGCTGGTGGTAGTTAATGATGATGGAAAGTTTTTGGGATGGGTTGACAAAGCGGATTTGGGAAAGGGGGAGATGGTGAGGGAGGTCATGAGCCCCTCGGCTACGACAGCCACAGTAGATACAGTCCTGAATGAAGCTCTCTCCTTCTTGTTGAGCCATGGGCTAGACAACCTGGCCATAGTCAATGAGGATAACCGATTACAGGGAGTGTTGAGTTTCGACATTATCCGGAAGGCATTAACTGAGGTTACCCAAAGGAGACAATCCGAGTGAGGCGTTATTTTGTCCTAATCAGCCTTTTAACACTCCTTATTGGACTCACCGTTTGGATTACTAACCTGGAGTGGATTAAGGAAGGGGTCTATAGGCCTTTTACCTGGGGCGATTTACTCAATTGCACATGGTCTCACCTTGAGATGGTGCTCATAGCGGAGGGTATAGCCATTGCCGTCGGTGTGCCCTTAGGCATCTTGGTCACTCGACCTGGTTTTAAAAAATTTGCAACTCCCGTAATCGGTGGAGCCAATGTAGGGCAAAGCATTCCCAGCCTGGCTGTGATTGCTATTATGGCTCCCTTGCTCGGTTTTGGTCTTCAGTCAGCAATCGTAGCCTTATTCATCTATGGACTGCTTCCCGTCTTACGCAATTCCTATGCCGGCATAAACAATATTGACCCGGCGATTGTGGAAGCCGCCAAGGGAATGGGAATGACCAGGGAGCAAATTGCTCGGAAGATAGAGCTACCCCTGGCCCTGCCCGTAATAATGACCGGGATACGAATCTCCACAGTTATAACCGTGGGGACAGCGGAGCTGGCTGTTCTGGTTGGTGGTGCCGGTTTGGGCAGAATTACACTAACCGGAGTGTTCTCCCTGCAGCCTTTAACCATACTGCAGGGAGCAGCACCTACCGCAGCCATGGCCATTACCCTCGGTTTCATCCTGGAACGCATAGAGAGCTGGATGACTTCACGGGGTCTTAAGGTCAAGGCTGGAATTTATTAAAAGGAGGTGGGAGATGAGATGAAACACTGATTAAGCTCAAAGGGGGTGGGAGATGAGATAAAATGCAGTAAATTTAAGCTTAAACGTGTAAAGCCATAATAAACTCTTTAAGGAGGTAAGAAGATGCGTAGACTAATTGCTACTACCTTGGCAGTAGTTTTGACCCTTGCCCTAATTCTCCTAGGAGCGGGGTGTGCACCGGCTGAGAAAGAGGTAACCGTCGGCAACAAGAATTTTACTGAGCAGTACATTATTGGTGAGATGATAAAGCAGTTGTTGGAAGACCATGGCTTCACCGTTAATTTGGCAGCCGACCTCTCCACTATGGCTCTTAGGGGAGGAATGGAAGCTGGCGACATTGATATTTGTGCTGATTATACCGGGACGGCTTGGATGGTTCACCTCGGCCACGTGTATACGCCAGGAGTTGATAACAACGAGCTTTACCAACTGGTAAAGGAAGAGGATGAGGTAATAGGAGGTTTCATCTGGCTAGATCCAATTTGGAACAACAACACCTATGTTCTGGTTTCATGGCCTGAATTCGTTGAAGAGCATAATGTAGCGACCCTCTCCGATTTAGCAGCGCTTTGTCAAGCAATGAATGGGGAGATTCAAACTTTTGTCGGCTTTGAATTCTCCACTCGCCCCGATGGTCTGCCTGCTCTGGAGGCGTTTTATGACTTTGAAGTCGCCGAGGCTTTCCTGATGACCGGAGCTCCGGGAGCTTCGCTGCTGGGTTTGGAAAACCGCCAGTGCGATGTGGCCATGGCCTTTGGCACTGATGCCATCATCGCTAAATATAGCTGGCATGCGTATCTAGACGACCAGTCTTTCTTCCCACCGTATGACTTGACTCCTTATGTTAGCGCCGAAGTCCTTGAGGAGTATCCTGAAATCGCCGATATCCTCAATGAACTGGTGGCTACCTTCCCCGGTGGAGGTGAGGTGGCTACGCCTGAGATAATAGCTCAAGGTCAAATGGTCTGGCAGGAACTTAACGCTCAGGTGGACATCGATTTGATGGAACCAGACGAAGTTGCTCATGACTACCTGGTTGCAAATGGCTTGATCGCAGCGTGAGGGGAATCTCCCAGATTTAGAGGACTGATTATTCTAGGTTGGTTCAATTTCACTCAGCCTCCGTTTGAGGCTGTTCAAAGTGTGGCGCTGGTCTTTAGACTTGCCAAAAGGCAAACCTGAAGTCCTGCGCCACTTTAGTACCGGGCGAGAACAAGCACTGGACAGTGGGTGGATAATGTGCTAAAATAGAGAAAACAAATCGTTAGGAAAGGAGCGAAAAATTTCGCAAGGAGGTGAGGCAGTGGTTTAAAGCTACGAAGGATTATATGTGAGGTGGGGATTGTCTATCTGTCATTTCCCCCGCAGATGGATAATAACTCAAGCATCCCCTCTCCAAAAGACTGTAACTTCATTCAGTAGTTTCCCCTCTTTTCAAACTCTTCACGAACCCCGTCAAGGCTATCCCTCTTTCCATGTGGTGCTCTCTAAATTACCCCTGTGCTGACAATCTATCCTCTCGATTCTTATACTGTGTTTGGTAGGAGCGTCCAACTGTTCTTCGTAGTTCAGATGAAGCAATGGGAAAGGAATATGCTGGCTATAAGCAACCGGATTAATATCGATAGACGACAGGTATTGCTTAATATTGGGTACGGTACTGATCGCAAGCCGTCGGCTCGTATCGCGTCTTTTATCAATGAGTATGTAGAGAATACTTGCAACCTTATTGAACCATCATATTCGTATGTCGTCAGGGACATCAAGTTAGTTCAGGGCTCCCGAGTTGTTATTGAGGGTTCGGTTACCTTCCAAAGCAAGGTCATTGCCCAGCTACTGGAGCAATGTGAAAAGGTTGCCGTGTTCCTAGCGACAATAGGCAATCGCCTGGAGGAGATGGTCTGCCATCTAGCTGAGGACAAGCTCGTACTCCAAGCAGCTGTGCTGGATGCAATAGGGTCAGATGTTGCTGAGACGGTAGCCGGCTTTGTCCAGGGCAGGATAGGTGAGATAGCTCGTGCTCAGGGGCTTTGCATAAGCCAGCGCTTTAGCCCGGGTTATTGCGACTGGGACATAGGTCAACAGAAGATGGTCTTTCTGGCTGTGGATGGTGATTCAACAGGGATTCGCTTGACCGAGGAGTGTCTGATGCTCCCCCGCAAGTCGATATCGGGCATTATTGGTATCGGGCTCTCCACTAGCAATGTGGAGCATTATAACCCTTGTAAAACCTGCGACAAACATGATTGTCAGGGTAGGAGAGGGACATGATTGGAAAGGGATTGGTTGGGGGCAGATTTAAGCCCCTCACCGAAGAGTCTATAGGCAGAGTGCACCAGACGGCAATGCGGGTAATCGAGGAGGTAGGTTTTGAGGTAAATTCGGAAGCAGCGCTGGAATTCTTTAAGATGGCTGGAGCCCGGGTGGATCGGGAAAGGCGTCAGGTGCGTCTGTCTGAGAAAAGGGCTATGGAGCTCATAGAGATGGCACCGTCCGAGGTCAGGCTCTGTGGTCAAGATGAGAAGCACGACGTCCTCCTCGGCGGGCACCGGGTATACACTGGAACCGGTGGTACTGCCCTTTATATCTATCACCCAGACACGGGGCAGAAGCGACCGGCTAATCTGGATGACTTGAAGCGCATTGCCAAACTGGTTGACCAGCTGGATAACATTCACCTGTTTATGCTGCCTACCTATCCCAACGAGCTACCTGTAGAGCAGGTGGATGTAAACCGCTTCTTCGCCGGGCTAGACAATACCACCAAGCATGTGATGGGAGGTGTTTACACCCTAGACGGGGTGAACCAGGTGATACGGATGGCAGAAATTGTCACCGGCTCTGCTGAAACACTTCGGCAGCGTCCCCTCATCTCTATGGTAGCCTGTAGCATAAGTCCCCTGAAGATGGATAGGCAATATGGTGACCTGGTGGTGACCATCGCCCAGGCTGGCATCCCTCTGGTGTGCCCCGCTGAACCTCTATGTGGGGCAACATCGCCAGTGACGCTCACCGGAAACCTGGTGATCCAGACTGTGGACTCCTTAATGGGCGTAATACTTACCCAGATTGTCAATCCAGGGACATCGGTTATCTTTGGCTCGGTAGCCAGCAGCACCGACCTCAAGAGCTTCAAATACCTTGCCGGCTCAATTGAGATGGGTCTGCTTAATGCGGCTGGTGCCCAGATGTCCCAGTTTTACCGACTCCCCTTCTATGCTACTGGCGGTATGACCGACTCTAAAGTACTAGATTCCCAGAGTGGCTATGAGTCTGCTCTCACCAGCCTGCTCTGTGCTCTGGCAGGCGCCAATTTTATCCACGACGCTGCCGGACTTATGGAATTCGCCCTAACGGCGTGTTATGAGAAGTTTGTTATAGACAACGATATACTGGGAATGGTGATGAGAGCCGTTGAGGGCATAAGGGTTGACGATGACAGCTTAGCCTTTGACCTCATCAAGCAGGTGGGTCCAGGGGGTAATTTCGTCACCACCAAGCACACCAGGTACTTCATGCGAAGTGAGCACTACCAGCCCTCGGTGAGCGATAGGAACAGCCGAGAGGAATGGGAGGCTAATGGGGGGAAGACCACCTGGGAGAGAGCAGCGGAAAAGGTGAAGGAGATTATAGCCAATCATAACTACAGTCTCCCCGCCGCGATAAGACATCAGGTACTCTCGGAAATAACGGGCATCGTGGACTAACATATGTTAGTAATCGGGGAAAACATCAATGCATCAAACAGGTCTGTGGCTGAAGCCATCGCCAGCAGGGATAGGCAATTCCTGCAAGATTTGGCTAGGGCTCAAGCTGCGGCTGGGGCTGATTTTATTGATGTAAACGCTGGCACGGAACATGGCTCTTGGGAATATCAAATGGTGACTATGGAGTGGTTGGTGGAGGTGGTTCAGACAGCTACGGACAAGCCGCTGGCTATTGATAGCGACATTCCGGGTGTGATAGAGGCTGCGCTGCGCAAATACCGGGGTGAAAGGCTGATAATCAACTCCGTCACTGCTGAGCCTGAGAAGCTAGCATCTATTGGCTCCTTGGCAGCCGGGCGTCAAGCCTGGCTGGTGGCGCTGGCTATGGGAACGAACGGTATACCCAGCAGTGTTGAACAGCGTCTAGCCGCCTGTGAGCTGATAATGACGCACCTGACCCGGTTGGGCGTGAAGGCGGAGCAGATATTCTTTGACCCTCTGGCGCTCCCCATCGCTGTGGATTCCAGCCAGGTATTGGTTACCCTAAAGACCATAGAGCAGATTAAATCCCGCTATCCGGCGGCCAAGACCGTGTTAGGTTTGAGCAACATTTCCCACGGATTACCTAGGAGGAGGCTGGTCAACCGTGCCTTCCTGCTAATGGCAGCCTACGCTGGACTCGATGCAGTGATTTTAAATCCGCTTGATGCAAAAATGATGAGCTTTATCAAGGTGGCTGATATGCTTACCGGTAAGGAGACTTCTAGGGGATACATCAGGGCTCACCGGAAGGGAATGCTAATAGACTAAGAGGTGATTAAAAATGGGTCAGACCGAAAGAAGGAGCCCAAAAAATTTGGATATGAAGGAAGAGGTGTGCTGTGGCGCGCATTAGACCCCCTAAATTTCATCCCGCCCTAGCAGTCATAGACATGCAGAACGGCTTCTGTGCCCAGGGAGGCTCTTACCAAAAGTCTGGAACCGATATAAGTATATACCGGGAGATTGTACCTAATGTGAAGAAGATTATAGATGTCTGTCATGAACTGCGCATACCTGTGTTTTATACACAACAAGTTAGAGAGGCATCAGGGATAGACCTCCTCACTAGGATGCACCGTATCATACCAAGAAGAAGGCTAGAATTCATCGAAAAGATCCACGCCTGTGTGAAAGGAACCTGGGACGCAGAGATAATCGATGAGCTACTACCAACAAAAGATGACCACATAGTCGTTAAAAGGAGGGACTCTGCCTTTCAAGATACTGAGTTCGAGCTATGGCTGAAGAGTATAGGTGCTGATACCGTCATATACACCGGCATAGACACTTGCATCTGCGTAGAAAATTCGGTTAGGGAAGGATTCAACAAGGGTTATGATGTTATATTAGTAGAAGATGCAGTAGCATCTTCCTGGCAGGAGTTGCATAAGGCTACACTAGAGAAGGTGAGGGGTTCCTTCGGCTTGGTTTTGACTGCGGAGCGACTCATAGATATGCTGCGCACTACCAAGCGTGGAGCATCAGCCTTCAGACTTTCTACGGAGTATCTATGATAACCATAGATACTAGACTAGGAGAAATGTAGTGGCACGGCAAGGGATACTGGTAGAACCCTATCACAGGCTCAAACTGGAGCAGGTGGAACAGATACACCGGGCTTCTCTGGCTATATTGACCGCCCCTGGCGTAGAGTGTTTCAACCGCAACGCTGCTGAAATCTTCGGCGACCACGGTGCTGAGGTCTTGTCCATCCACCAGGGAAGTGCTGACTGCTGGCTGCTCAAGATACCCGAGAAGGTAATCACCGATGCAGTGCCGGCGGCACCGAAGGTAGTGAAGCTGGGGGCACGGGATGAGAATAACTGCCTCATCCTTGATGGGC
>JAUWEU010000003.1 GCA_030608125.1 Dehalococcoidia bacterium | reverse complement strand
GCCTGCTTACAAGGACCCAGGCTTTTCTCTACCAAATCCATTATCAGTTGCTCCAGTTTAGCCCGGGTAAGGGTAATATTAAGGTGTTTGGGACCGCTGGCATCGGCAGTAATAAAGGGAAGATTTACCTCGGTTTGCTGGACAGTGGACAGCTCGCATTTAGCTTTTTCGGCGGCTTCCTTTAGGCGCTGTAGCGCCATTTTATCCTGCCGCAGGTCTATCCCCTGGTCTCGCTTGAACTCATCGCATAGCCAGTCCATAATTCCCTGGTCAAAGTCATCACCACCGAGGTGGGTATCGCCATTGGTTGATTTGACCTGGAAGGTACCCTCACCTAGCTCCAGTATGGATATATCAAAGGTTCCGCCACCAAGGTCATAGACGGCGATAGTCTCCTCCTTCTTCTTATCCAACCCATAGGCTAGGGAGGCAGCGGTAGGCTCATTGACTATTCGCAGTACCTCTAATCCGGCTATCTTACCGGCATCCTTGGTTGCCTGCCGCTGACTGTCGTTGAAATAGGCAGGCACGGTGATTACAGCTTCAGTAATCTTCTCACCGAGGTAAGCCTCAGCATCCACTTTAAGTTTTTGTAGAATCATCGCCGAGATTTCGGCTGGGCTATATTCCTTGTTACCCATCATTACCCAGGCATCATTATTAGCTGCCCTGATTATTTTAAAAGGCAACAGCTTCTTGTCATATTCCACGGTGGACTCATCAAACTTACGCCCCATTAGACGCTTGATGCTAAAGATGGTATTCTCGGAGTTGGTGATAGCTTGGCGCTTAGCTACCTGTCCCGTCAGACGCTCGCCGCCCTTACTTGTAGCTACTACTGAAGGGGTAATGCGACCACCCTCAGCATTAGGGATAATCACCGGTTCTCCTGCCTCCATTACTGCCACCGCAGAAAAAGTTGTGCCTAAATCAATACCTATAACCTTTCCCATAGTTTAATCCTCCTTGTTTTCCTCCTCTTCCCCATTGCCCACTACCACCATAGTCGGTCGAATAACCCTATCATGCAGTTTATAGCCCGTTTGCAGCTCCTCAATAACTATTCCCTCCTTACCTTTGGCGTACATCGCCGCTTCATGGAGGTTGGGGTCAAATGGTTCACCCAGTGCCTTAATCTGGGATAGCCCTTGTACCTCCAGACTTGCCCGAAGCTTTCGCTCAATGAGGCTGATGCCCTCTACCCAGGTAAACCCGACTAGTTTAGGCGGAATAGAAACAAGGGCTCGTTCCAGATCATCTAGGATTGGCAGCAGATTAAGCATGAGCGCAGCGTTGGCAAATTTGCTAATCTCCTCTTTTTCCTGCTCACTGCGCCGCTTGTAGTTAATGAAGTCAGCCTGGGCTCTTTGCCAACCAGCCAGATTGGCTTCTACCTTTGCCTTTTCCTCAGCCAGTGCCTGCTTCAATACCTCAATGTCTTCCGCCTCAGCCACTCCTTGTTCTACATCACTGGTTAGACCTTCTTCTGAGTCTGGCTGTGTCATTATTATCTAACTTACCTCCTTTTTAGTAACTTGAGAGACAAAGCTGCTCCCATCAATTGGTATTATCCAGGTTTATGGGTGTTTGTTTCCCATATAGTTCGTCCACCAATTCACTCAGCACCGAGGCTATATAGTCTACGGCAGAGATAGCTCGACCATAGGGCATCCGGGTAGGTCCGACCACACCTATAGTGCCCACGGCTTCTTCAGGGAGACCATATCGGCAGATGACGACACTGTAGTTATGGATAACCTCTTCCTTATTTTCCTTACCTATAATTACCTGCACCCTGTGGCTAGCTAACCCCTGAGGGACAATAGTCTTGAGCAGGTTTCTGTGTTCGACCAATTCCATTAAGGCTAGCATCCGTTGACTATAGGCAAATTCTGGCTGGTTAAGCATAAAGTGCAAGCCATCAAGGTAAGGCTTCTCATACTCAAGTTCATCTTCAGCCTGCATTATCTTTACCAAGCAATCAGTTACTTGCCGTTCGCTGGGGGAAAGCTCTATGGCTTTAGCTGAAATCTGTGAGCTAGTCAAACCAGAATAAGCAGCATTTAGTTTGTTGGCAATAGCCGTTAGCCCCGGTTGAGATATGACCTGGTCAAAGGTTATTAGCTGTTGCTTTAGTCTGGCTCCACGAAGGACAAGGACAACCAGTGCTAGTGTATCTTGTAGAGCAACCAACTCCAGATACTTGAATTGACAGTCTACCGGCTTAGGCATAGTAACTACAGCTACATTTTGAACCAATTGAGCTATCAGTGTTACCGATAGACTTAGCCACTCCTCTAGCTCTCTCTCCACCTGGTGGAAGAGATGGCTTATCAAACGCCGCTCGGCTAAGGGAAGCCCAACGCCTTTCAGAGACTCCACATAATAACGGTAGCCTTTATCTGACGGTATACTTCCGGCTGAAGGATGAGGGCGGAAAATATAGCCTTCCTGCTCAAGGTATGCCATCTCATTGCGGATAGTAGCCGGACTTATCCCCAACTTCCAGTCACGGGCAATGACTTCTGAAGGCACTGGTGTTGCCTTAGCAATATATTCTCCTACTATAGACTTGAGTATTGTCTCGGTTCTGGGAAATAACATCCCTCTGCCTCAAATTAGCAGTCTAAGCCTGCGACTGCTAATTATTACCACTTAACTTAACATCTCTGACTGCTTTTTGTCAAGAGGAATTGGAAATTTTATCGACCTCGTTCTCTAGAACCTTAATTGACCAGCAAGCTGACTCATGCTATATTTAGCAATATGGATATTAGCTGGTTAGGTCATTCTTGCTTCAAGATTAAAGGTAGTCATGCCACAATTATTACTGACCCTTATTCACCGAACTTGGGCTACTCATTGGGCAAGCCTACGGCACACATTGTAACTGTAAGTCATCAGCACCCGGGGCATTCCTATGTTCAAGGCATTGGTGGTGAACCGAAGCTGGTTACCAGACCAGGTGAGTATGAAATCAGTGGTGTCCTGATTATAGGGATAGCTGCCTTCCATGATAAGGAGGGCGGCAGAAAGAGAGGTAAGAACACTATTTATCTTATTGAGGTAGATGAGGTATCGGTGTGTCACCTTGGTGACCTGGGGCATGTGCTTACTACACAACAGGTAGAGGAGATAGGCAATGTGGATGTGCTACTACTTCCGGTGGGAGGCGTGTCCACTATTAATGCCCCTATGGCAGCCGAGGTGGTTCGACAGCTTGAGCCTAAAGCGGTGGTGCCTATGCACTATAAAACCCCAGCCCTAAACCGGGAGCTGGAGCCAGTAGGAAGATTCCTCAAGGAGATAGGGGTAAAGGAGGTTAATTCCCAGCCCAGGCTATCCTGCACCAAGTCAAACTTGCCTGCCAGCACCCAAGTCTTTTTGCTTGACTATTAAGAAATATCACCCTCACCCCCTTAATTTACCCCAAAAATCAAGATTTTCGGGGACCCCAATTTAGCCCCCCTCTCCCTCAAGGGAGAGGGGGGAACGATTTATAAAAAGAAGGAAGCCCCCGAATTTCGGGGGCTTCCTAGGGAATTATGTATTAGCCATCAAGCCAAAATCGGCGGTTTAATTAGGCTACTCGCCTGGTTCTGACTATCAGGATTAACACAGCAATCACCAATATCAAACCAACAGCGACTATCACCCAGATCAGGAATGGGGTCGTTGGTGCTACTGCTGCGTGAACCGCATCCCAGTGCGCCTGCAGTTCAGCCTGAGTGTCGAAGGACAGACCGCACTGCGGGCAGGTGAACACTTCTACAACTTCTGCCTCGGTGGTGAAGATGCATACTGTCCAATCAGAGTAAACATCATCCTTGACTACTCTTACTCGCCAGTAGTAGGTAGTGGAGTAATCAAGCTCAGGGGCACCCAACCAGGCATTAACCGTTGGCGTCCCCGAAGCAAGGACAGGATCGAAATCCTCGTTAGTGGCTAGCTGAACCTCATAGCTAGTAGCGTCACTAACCGCATCCCAGGAGAAGTTGGGGGTGATGATGATGTCATCACCACCGCACTCTGGAGAGCACAGTTCCCAGAAGTCTATAGCAGTCATTGCTGTGGTGAACTCCCAGAGATCTGACCACTTGCTCAGCGTTGGCTCTCCCTCTAACACCCTTACCTTCCAGTAGTAGGTCGTGCCTGGCTCTAGGTCTAGCCCGTCGACGACAGGGACGACCAAACAACAGGTCTCACCACTACAACCAAGGCAATCTTCATCACACTCAAACTCGTATCCTTCGAGTACATACAATTTCTCGTCTGGGCACTCGGCGCAATACTCGTAAAGGTCTATCTCGTACCATTCAGCGTCGCAGAGCGCCTCCCACGAAAGGGTAACCTCAGCTGTTTTGGCTACAGCGAGATTAGCCCCATCAGCCGGTGCGGCGAGGGTTACCGGGAACGCCAGGGTATCCTCATAGAACCACACCCGGCTACAGTCGGGGTCTCCCTCAATAGCCCAGAGGACATTACTGTTAGGGCAGCCCTCTTCGCCGGCAGTACGCGTCCGCAGACCCCGCAGCTCTACGTTTTCATCAGGAAGCTCTTCGGTTAGTCGCTCAAAGACGATATCATCCTCATCCTCCTCTAACGGGTTAAGCGAGCGCAAAACACCACCGTCCTCGGGGTCGTCAGGGTCATCTACTGCTGCCGTATCACCGACATAGAGGGCGGTGTCGCCGACGACCTTCATACCCCAAGCATCACCTACATCATCGTAAATCTCCGTCCACTCCTGGTCTTCCCAGTCCTCATCAGGGTCAATAACACAGCGGGCAATCACATGTCCAGCAGCGGCGAAGATGGTGTTCTCTCCCTCATCATCGCTAACGGCATAGCCGGGGTCAAAGACAACCGAGGTCGGGTTACTTCCTCCGAGAACATCCTGACAGTCACCGACCTCATCCCAGTCCTGGTCTTCCCAGTCCTCATCAGGATCAACCTCGCAGATGAACACCTGAGAATCGTCGTCACCGACCAGAATGGCATCATCGGCAAAAGCAAAATACCTGACATTGCCAGCGTCGGTGGGTAACTCACAGTCATCCCAGGGTCGGGTGCCATGCCTTTCCGTCCTGTAGACCATTGGGTCTCCGGTATCAGGATCAATGCCGCCAACGTAGATGGTGTCCTCGTCTAATACCGCCCACGCGGTAATGGTTGTTGGGTCGCAGGGGTATCCCAGCCTATCCCAACTGCAGCCAGCATCCTCGGTCATGAAGATATCAAAATCAGTGTTAGCCACAAATACAACTTCAGTGTCCAGGAAGTCAGGAGACACCTGCACCATCTCTATCTGCTCTTCTGCTCCCAGGAACTCGTCAGCGTAGGTAGTGCTGCAAAAGACCCTCTCCCAAAAGGTGCCATCATACCGGAACAGACTGGTGGTACCATCTCCACAGCAGTCCTCACACTCGGTCAGCATAAACAGGGTCTCACTGTCAGTAATGTAGCCCGGTGAGTGGCTCAAATCAAGCACGCAATCTATAGCGGTGGCAATCAGTGAAATCTGGTTCCAGGATTCACCGACATCTTCAACCTCGTCACTAACGCAGGAGAGCGATACCGCACACTCACAGCCAGCGGTTGCCGCCAGACCCAACTCACCACAATCATCTCCAACCCACAATACATAGGTTGTGTCCTCACCGGTGGGGTTCTTATCGCTGGGATCCCACTCCCAGCCACCATCACTGCTGTAGTAGACAGTGGTATCATCGTTAGCACCAGCAAGCTGTGAGCCGTCGTCAGTGTCACCACACACATCCAAGCTGATGATATTGGTGTGGAGGCCTAAACAACCGCCTTCACCGGGTACAACATTACGGTCAAGAGCCCCGTCCTCAGTCACTGAGTAAACATCACCACCATCACCAGGACTAACGACACCGACAAACAGGGTCTCGGTGTCGTCCCAGTCATCAGGGAAGCCAATCCTGGAGGCAGCCGAGATGCCAAAATTGTTTACAGAGACACAATTCCATAATAGCTCGGCAAACTCATCCCAGTCACAGGTAGTGCCTGTGGTGCTGATAACATGGGTCTCAATCCCATTACTGACTACGACAAATGCCTCCTTACTGGTGTCGAAGTCGGGTGTGCAGCCTATAGAGTAGGCATCGTAATCACCGGTACTGTAGCAAGCTAGGTCTAAGTCAATCCACTCAGACGGGAATTCCTCTTCAGCGATGAAGAAGACACTACCGGGAGACCATACGCCGCCTACTGTCCTGGTGCCTATGAAGACAATAGGGTCATCATTCCTATCATAGCCAACATCAAGGCTGGTGATAGGTTCGTTGACAATGTCAATGCCACATGCTCCCTGCAGAACTGTCTCAAGGGAAGCCCGGGCGACAAAAGCAAATTCGTCACCGGCATCATCCGACTTATAGACATAGTTACCGTCGGTTACATACAGGGTGTCCTCATCAAGGCTGGAGCAGGCTATATCAACTATGGCTTCTGGCGGTTGAATTCCCGCGGTGTCAGGGTCTGTGTCTAGCTCGACATAGTCGGTTTCCTCCCAGGTGCGACCGACATCATCGGACTTGAATAGCACATCCTCCTCAGGGTCATGCCGACGATCATCATCAGCATTTACCCAAGCGTAAGCATAGAGGGTACCATCAATAGCCTTGGCAATAGGACCTACAGCCTCTATAGGCTCAGGATTTCCCAAGGCGTCAACTCCCTGCCTGAACCAGTCGCCATCTTCGCCGGGATCAGGATAGGCAAACTCATCCCACTCATTGATAACCGGCGCAGCCGCCGACACCGGAGCCCCAACCACCATCAGGCTGGCAAGCAGCATGACGGTTAAGCCTACTCCCCATATCTTAGAAAATTTCTTTTTCATCGACCTTTATTTTTCCTCCTTATTTAGGATATCCTTCTATCTCCATAAAGTATCAAACTCATGTCCCTTACTTTTCACTCTGTTCACCTAGGTGAACAGAGCTCCGTGGAGACAAGGTTACTTTTTAGGTTTCCTTTCTGTTTACCTTCATCTCCCCTTTCGGGCTCTTACCACGGCACCACCCCCTTTCAATCCTTTGTAGGTTTGCTCACCTAGTATAATATCACATCTATCAAGGTATGTAAGTACTATACCACAAAATATTCATTTGTCAAGTCCCTGTACTAGTTTGGGAGATTAGTGACACCGCACCTCCTTAGTCCCCTCTCCGAGCCGAGTCTGCGACCTCTTCTGGCAAAAGACGAGTCGCCTCAGCAGACTTCAGCGGAGAGGAGGGGAAATCTTAACGGAGGGCTTAATCGTGGTGACCTCATTGCCCATCAATGGGATACTGAGCACTTCCAAGAAAATGCATAGAGCCATCATTTTTACACTGCTGAAAAAGTCCTTCGGAGCTTTTTCAGCAAACCCCACCTCCGCCACCTCCAGCTTTAATCTCCGCTGAAAAACTGCGTTTTTCAGCGGTCTTATTTTATAGGGTCAATATGTTTGGCTTAGGGCTTTATTATTTTGACTCCCAATATTATCATGGTGATTAGCATAGCTAGCATTGTCAGCAATAAACCACCGCCTAGATACATTAGCCACTTTATCCAATCAGGTGTCGTTGGTTCCGGGATGGTGGTGAAGATGCCAGTATCACTCCACGGACTATATGTATTAGACCCTATAGCCCTCACCTTCCAGTAGTAGGTAGTATCATAGTCAAGTTTCTCCTCACACAAGTAGACATTAGTCTCTAGAGCATTAGTCTCAGTTCTCTTGACTAACTTTACCCTGAAGCTATCATCCTTATCCAGGATAAATTCATAGCCAGTAGCCCAATCAGCTCCACTCCAGGCAAAGGATGGGGTCAAATAGACATTAACCGCACCAGGTGATGGGGCTTGCAGTAATGGTGGCTCCAGTGGCGGTGTCATTGGTTCCGGGATAGTGGTGAAGATGCCGGTATCACTCCATGGACTGTAGCTATCAGACTCTATAGCCCTTACCTTCCAGTAATAGGTAGTATTGTAGTTAAGCTCAGTATCGCACAGCCAGGCGGTGGTAGGTAGGGCTTCATTACCTGTTTCAGTTATGACCACATCGGCAAATTTGTTATCCCTAGCCAGAATAAACTCATAGCCAGTAGCCCAATCAGCTCCACTCCAGGCAAAGGATGGGGTCAAGTAGACATTAACCGCACCGGGTGACGGGGCTTGCAGTAATGGTGGCTCTGGTGGCGGTGTCGTTGATTCCGGGATGGTGGTGAAGATGCCAGTATCACTCCATGGACTGTAGCTATCAGAGCTTAAAGCTCTAACCTTCCAGTAGTAGCTAGTATCATAGTCAAGTTTCTCATCACACAAGTAGACATTAGTCTCTAGAGCATTAGTGTCAGTTCTCTTGACCAGCTTTCCCCTAAATCTATCATCCTCAGCCAGGATAAACTCATAGCCAGTAGCCCAATCAGCCCCGCTCCAGGCAAAGGATGGGGCCAGGCAAACATCACCAGCGCCGGGTGATGGGGCTTGGAGTAATGGTGGCTCTGGTGGCGGTATCGTTGGTTCTGAGATGGTGGTGAAGATGCCAGTATCACTCCATGGACTATAGCTATCAGAGCTTAAAGCTCTAACCTTCCAGTAGTAGGTAGTATTGTAGTCAAGCTCAGTATCACACAGCCAGGCGGTGGTAGGCAGGGCTTTATTACCTGTTTTAGTTATGACCTCATCAGTAAATTTGTTATCCCTAGCCAGGATAAATTCATAGCCAGTAGCCCAATCAGCCCCACTCCAGGCAAAGGACGGGGTTAGGCAAACATTAACAGCGCCGGGTGATGGGGCTTGCAGTAATGGTGGCTCCAGTGGCGGTGTCATTGGTTCCGGGATAGTGGTGAAGATGCCAGTATCACTCCATGGACTGTAGCTATCAGAGCTTAAAGCTCTAACCTTCCAGTAATAGGTAGTATTGTAGTCAAGCTCAGTATCGCACAGCCAAGCAGCCGTGGGCAGGGCATCATTACCCAGTTTTGAGATAACCGGGTGAGTGAAGCTGTTATCCTCAGCCAGGATAAATTCATAGCCAGTAGCCCAATCAGCCCCACTCCAGACAAAGGATGGGGTCAGGCAAACATTAACCGCACCAGGTGATGGGGCTTGCAGTAATGGTGGCTCCAGTGGCGGTGTCGTTGATTCTGAGATGGTGGTGAAGATGCCAATATCACTCCATGGACTATAGGTATCAGAGCCTATAGCCCTTACCTTCCAGTAGTAGGTAGTATCGTAGTCAAGCTCTGTATCGCACTGCCAGACGGTAGTAGGCAGAGCTTTACCACCGGTCATTGATATCACGGGACTAGAGAAAGAGGCATTAGTGGATACCAATAGCTCATAGCTAGTTGCCCAAGCTATGGGACTCCACTGGAATAATGGTTTTAGCCCTACGCCGCTAGCACCAGCTTCGGGGCTATAGAGAGTAGGGGCACCGATTGAGGTAGTGAATGACCACTTAGGTGACCACCGGCTCAATACTGGTCCAATTGCTCTCACTCGCCAGTAGTATTTGGTAGCTGGCTCAAGTGGTGGCAGCCGGGCTGAGCTTGCTCCGGTATCACCCTCAAATCCGATAGGAACACTGGAGAAATCCCGGTCATAGTCAAGCTGCCAGTGGTATTGGGTGGCACCGGTTAATACTTCCCAGTCAAGGGTAACATTAGTGATTTCGTAGTTGATAATGGTGCCTATGCCTGGTGCTTTGTTAGGTGGTGAGGTAAGGATAACCGGCACTGCCAGACTATCAGTATAGGTCATTAGCCTGGTATTGGTGGTATCAATTGACCATAGCTGGTTGCCATGCAGCCACAATCCAATTAACTTAGCCCCAGCATCAAGACCGCGGGTTACCGTCTCAAAGGTTGGCGCCAAGTGAAATGTCGGATTAAGGCAGCGCTCCATACCGCCATCAGCCTTAAAGTTGGTGGCATATAGTGTACCATCAGCCGACACCATCAGTTGACCAATCATGCCGTCAGCGGGACTATTTATGCTTTCCCAGCTAGGGCTGGTACCGATGATGAAGCGGTAGATACCCTTACCTGCGGCACCGCTGGCGGCGTAAACGGTGTTATTACTACTGTATTGGGGGTCGAAGGCAACGGCTATGAAGTCGGTGAGGGGTGGTGAGGTAGCATCCGGCGGCAGCGGCTCAAATGAGATGCCATTATCTTCTGACCAATAGACCCAGCCGTTAGTATTGCCTACCAGAATAGTCTCATCCTGCTCATAGTTAGGTGACAGAACAATGGAGTATAACGACTGGTCACCAACCACTGCCGCGGTAGAGTAGCTTAAACCGCTATTAGTAGTGCGGTAAACCAGCCCGTTACTGCCATTATAGCTGCCGATAAACAGCGTATTATCATTAACCACAGTCCATACATCTATAGTGAGCGTGGCACCAGTGGTAGGGTCGTGGGGGACTCGGGGTAGACTAAAGCTTTGCCCATTATCCGTTGACTTCCATATTGCCGGATTGCCATTGCTACTCCCAGCCATAAATACTACCTGACTGCCATGGCCATATTGGGGAGAAAGCCCAACCTTATCAATAAGGTCTACATTGGGTAGGGTGCTGGAGTAGACTCTTTCCCATATAGTGCCGCCATTCAGGCTGCGCCACAGACTGTGCTCCCCACCCCAGGTTAGCATAAACAGGTTATTATCCTGGCTATAGCTAGGGGATAGTGCCAGGTCAACGATATTGCTAATACCAGTGGGGATATTAACCCTAGACCACTTAACCTCATCCGGAGCGGCATCTGCTGGAGTGATAGGAGTAATTGAGCCCAGCAGGCCCAACAGCAAAATCAGCCCCAACAGCGAAATCAGCACTATGGCAAACTTTATTTTTGCCATTTGGCAAATTGTAACCTTGCTACAGGCAGAAGTCAATCTGTTAATTCTTATTTTCTTTCCCTGCATCCTCCCACAAAGAAGAGGGGTTGTTTAGAAATCTCCAGCAATGCCCCACCACTGAGATTGCCACGCCTTCGGCTGGCAATGACAGAAAAAAACAGGCTGGCAATGACAAGGAACAGGGGTTATGTGACTCTAACCACCTGACGAGTATAGAATCTTGACAAGGCAAATATACCAGCTATAATGGAGCTAGCATGAAAAGACGGCAAGCAGCTTTGAGATTATTACCTTTACTTATCTGCTTGGCGTTAGTAATGACCTCTTGCGGGATTGTGGCTACACCGGAAGAAAAGGCAAGTTCACTACTCCTGACTCAAATTGAATTGCGACAGCAGCAAATAGCTGAGCCCACGGTTGAGAGGCTGGAACAGATGAAGGCTATGGGCATGAATGTGGATAACCTTCACATTCAGAGAATATGTATCTACCTCAGTGAACCGCTAACCCAACCACAGATAGAGGAACTGGAAGCCCTCGGGCTTAGTCTTTATCTTGATTCGTGGATACCACCAACAGGTAGCCACCCCCAAGGATTTATTATTGCCGATATGCCCATTGATAGGTTGGAGGAATTAGCAGAAAAAGACTATGTAGTCAGGCTGGATACCGCCGAGCGCGTGCTTGAGCCGCAAAATGGCAGCCAGCCGCAGTTGGAGTAGCAATATAATGAGAAGATATTTTGCCATTTTAGCGCTATTAGCCCTCCTGATTCCGCTTATTTTTGGTGGCGTATTTCAGGCATCTACTGCTTTAGCTCAGGATGGCGAAAATAGCACCAAGATTAGTGGATTCCTAGCACTTCAGATTGAAGCCAAGCTCCACGCTCTGGAAGCAGCGCCTTTGGAAGAGGGTCGCGTTGACATCGTGCAGGCAATGCAGGCGATGGGCATGAAGGTAGGAGACCTAAATAAGCAAAGGATATTCATCCACCTCGCCCAACCACCGAATGAATCGCAGATAGAGGAGCTTGAATCTACGGGGCTGACCCTTTATCTAGATTTATGGATACCGCCGGTAGGTAGCCATCCTGAAGGATTTATTATTGCCGATATGCCCATAGATAAGCTGGCGGAGGTGGCAAGTAAGGATTATGTTGTCAGACTGGATAGCGCTGAGCGGCTAGCCCAGCCCCAGAACGACCTGGCTGCTATCACCACCAATGCCGATGATGTCTGGAATTTGGGCTATGACGGGACTGGGGTCAGGATAGCCGTGCTGGACTCTGGATTGGATGTCAATCATAACGATATACCCACGCCAACTGCCAGCATGGACTATTCAGAGTATCCCACATTGGACCCCGATATTCGCAATTGGGTTACTGGGCACGGCACCCATGTTACCGGCTCTGCCCTGGGCAGAGGAACACAATCTGGCGATCAATACAAAGGGGTAGCCCCTGGCGCTGACCTCATATTCCTTAAGATTGGCAATGATACCAATGCTGGTGCCTCAATTGCTGCTATAGTAGCTGCCCTAGAGGCAGCGGTGGATATTTATAATGCCGACATTATTACTATGAGCTACGGTGGCTGGGATGCATATCACGATGGGACAAGCCAGGAAGCCCAAGCCGTTGACTATGCCTCGAGTGAGGGGGCAGTGGTGTTTGTATCGGCAGGGAACGAAGCCAGTAATGATGAACATTACTCGGGCACAGTAGCTGCTAACAGCACTACCGACTTTATCCAGGTCAATGTTAGCGGTAGCCCGTATTCACTACTTTACTTCAACCTGGTGTGGTATGATGGACTGGGAACCCATAATGACCTCGATTTGCACTACTATGATTCGTCTCATAATGAATTAACCGATGTTACCAGTTACCAGTCAGAAAGCCCACGAGGCACG
>JAUWEU010000019.1 GCA_030608125.1 Dehalococcoidia bacterium | reverse complement strand
TAAGGGAGTGGGAATCGGTTATGTAAGAGAGGCAAAGCCTCTCTTTAACTCTACATTTAGCCAATAGCGGCTAGGGCTTGTTTCAGGTTGATGTCTCCGGTATAAAGCGCCTTGCCGATTATAGCCGCCTCTACGCCGAGTGACTTGAGCATTTTCAGGTGATTCAGCGATGAAATGCCACCGGCGGCAATGATAGGTAATCTGACTGCATTTACCAGGTCAGCGATAGTGGCAAAATTTGGCTCGGTGAGGGTGCCATCACGACTAATATCAGTGTAGATAAAACGCTTTACCCCTAGCTTGACCATAGACTTGGTAAATTCTACAGTCTTAAGCTCTGTTTGCTGGCGCCAGCCATGGATAGCAATATATCCCTCACAAGCATCAATGCCAACAATAATAGATTCACCGAACTTACGGCATGCCTCTTCAACGAGCTTGGGGTCTTCCACAGCGGCTGTGCCCAGGATGACACGCTCTATGCCTGCTTTAAGCAATTGCTCTATTGTTTCCAGTTGGCGGATGCCACCACCCAGTTGGATAGGAACTAATACCGTACTGGCTATCTCTTTAATAATGTCCAAGTTATGGAGCTCACCCGTAGCCGCACCATCAAGGTCAACAATGTGGAGCCGTGGTGCTCCCAGCGATTGCCACTGTAGAGCTACCTCTACCGGGTCGTCAGAGAATATGGTTTCCTCGTTATAGTTGCCCTGATACAGGCGGACGCACTTACCCTGTCTAAGGTCTACGGCAGGAATTAATTCTATTTTAATCTTACCTCTCTCTATTTATGACAAATGTATTATATCATTATGGTTGCCGTGATAACAATGCTCCACCACTGAGATTGCCACGCCTTCGGCTCGCAATGACAAAAAAAGAGGCTGGCAATGACATCCCTTTTTGTCTTTGCGAGGAGCGTGAGCGACGAAGCAATCTCTGGCAATGACGAAACAGAGGGAACATTCGCCACCTTCTACAACCTTAAAAGAAGAGAAATATGTCATCAAACTACCGGACGCGCACAATTCCTTGACACGGCTGGGTCAGGTTGTTAGACTGTGGTCGCCACAGTCTTGGTCTTTGGTTGGCAATTTTATGACAGAAGAGATTTCCTCGTATGATTTTTTGTCCTCTGAACCGTTGAGGAGGGGGCTTGTTTATATTTTCACCGGCGATGGCAAGGGCAAGACCTCGGCGGCACTAGGGGTAGTATTCAGAGCCTCGGGGCATGGTCTAAGAGTATATTTTGCTTACTTTATGAAGGGTGGCTACCCCTATGGTGAACGCAATATTCTGTCTAAGTTACCCAATGTCAATGTGGCTAGCTTTGGGCAAAGAGAATTCATTGACCCGGCAAATATTAAGCCGCAGGAAATAGAGCAGGCAAGGCAGGCTTTGGCGGCTAGTGGTGAAGCTATGCTCAGTGGCAATTATGATTTGGTGGTATTAGATGAAGTGAATCTAGCAGTAGCCTGGAAACTGGTTGAACTGGATGAAGTGATTAAGCTTATTACTGATAAGCCAAAGCATGTGGAGCTTATCCTTACCGGTCGCCAGGCTGATACCAAGCTAGTTCAACTGGCAGACACGGTTACTGAGATGCTGAAGATTAAGCATCCCCATGATAAAGGGGTAAAGGCACGAAAGGGGATTGATTATTAACTAAATACTATCAAGGAGGGAATTTATGAGTATCACCCTGAGTGTAATTAAGGCTGATGTTGGTGGTTATATAGGGCATTCTGAGTCTCATCCTGATGTTTTAGCCAAAGCTAGAGAATGCCTGGCTAAGACTAAGAAGGAAGGGCTACTGGTTGACTATCATGTAACCAAGTGCGGGGATGACCTGCAATTGATTATGACCCACCAACAGGGTGAAGATAGTGAAAAAATCCATAAGTTAGCTTGGGATACCTTTGTTGACTGCACTCAGGTGGCTAGAAGTCTAAAGCTTCATGGCGTCGGTCAGGATTTGCTGTCTGATGCCTTTACCGGCACTATCAAGGGGCTGGGTCCGGGGGTGGCTGAGATGGAATTTGAGGAGCGGGTGGCTGAGACCATTATTATTTTTATGGCTGATAAGACCTCGGCTGGGGCATGGAATATGCCGCTATATAAGATGTTTGCTGACCCGTTTAATACCATCGGGCTGGTTATTGCTGACAATATGCACACTGGGTTTAGCTTTGAGGTGCACGATGTCAAGGAAGGTAAGAAGATAACCTTTAACGCCCCTGATGAGATTTATGATATGCTGGTTTTCATAGGGGCACCTTCCCGATATATGGTAAAGGCAGTCTATCACCGGGAAACTAAGGAGATAGCGGCTGTGTCCTCCACCCAGCGCTTGTCTTTAATGGCTGGTCGGTATGTGGGTAAGGATGACCCGGTGTGTATTGTTCGCTCCCAGGGTCAGTTCCCAGCGGTAGGAGAGGTGCTGGAACCATTCACCTTGCCCCTGCTGGTGGAGGGTTGGATGCGAGGTTCGCATCATGGTCCCCTTATGCCAGTAGCTATTGAGGATAGCACACCGACTCGCTTTGATGGTCCGCCACGAGCAGTGGCTGTTGGCTTCCAGCTTTGCGACGGCAAGCTGGTGGGACCTCGTGACATGTTTGCTGATAAATCATTTGACCCAGCTCGCCACCAGGCAAACGAGGTAGCCGATTTTATGCGTCGCCACGGTCCCTTCGAGCCGCACCGCCTGCCCCTGGAGGAGATGGAATATACTACTATGCCTCAGGTGATGAAAAAATTGGAGGGAAGGTTTACCAGCCTATAAGTTACGGGCATGTCCAAGCTCTTCTTGGCGACAAACAATCAAGCCAAGGTGCACGAATACAGGAGTTTACTCCAGAACCTCCCCTACGAACTGGTTACCCCGGCTGAAGAGGGCGTCATCAGCATAGTTAGTGAGGTGGGAGAGAGCTTTGAGGAGAATGCTAGATTAAAGGCTATTGCCGGTGCGGTTAAAAGTCAACTACTGGCTTTAGCTGACGATTCAGGATTGGAGGTTGATGCTTTGGGTGGTGAACCTGGCTGGTTAGCAGCTCGCTATGCTGGGGAGGGTGCTTCAGATAGTGACAGGGTCAACTACTTATTATCACGGCTCAAGGGTGTGCCCTGGGAGAAGCGGTCTGCCTGTTTCAGGTGTGTTATCGCCATAGCCACGCCTGAGGGAAAAGTAGAATTTTGTTGCGGTGAGTGTCGGGGATTTATCACCTTTGAACCCAGGGGTGAGCAAGGCTTTGGTTATGACCCTATCTTTTACCTTCCTGAACTGGGCAAGACAATGGCTGAGTTACCTCTGGCAACAAAAAACCAAATTAGTCATCGGGGACAGGCAGCCAGAAAAGTATACCAGGTGCTGGAGAAGTTAAGAGTCGCCAAAAATCAGGATTTTTGAGGTAAATTAAGGGGCAGTAAATATGCCCTGTAAATTATTGAGCGAAACAATTAACATTGAGTAGAATTTGGTATATACTAGTCTATTACAGTTAGTATAATTTTTGGGGGGTGTATTATGAGGTTGTCATGTCTTCAGGAGAATCTAAATCGGGGGCTTAGCGTGGTCGGGAGAGCAGTAGCTACCAGAACAACCCTGCCTATAACCAATAATGTTCTCTTAGCCACCGACCAGTCTCGTCTCAAGCTAGCTGCCACCAATCTGGAAATGGCTATTAGTTGCTGGATTGGTGCCAAAGTAGAGGAAGAGGGGGCAATTACCGTTCCGGCTAGACTTCTTACCGAGTTCATTAACTCCTTGCCCAGCGAGAAGGTTGAAATTAACCTTTCCCCTCCGACCAAGACCTTGGGATTAAAGTGTGCTCGCTTTGAGGCACGAATCAGCGGGGTTGATGCCAAGGATTTCCCACCTATACCCCGGGTTGATGAGGGCATTACCACCAGGGTAGAGGTAGATGCCCTTCGTCAAGGAATTACCCATGTTATATGTGCCGCTGCCACCGAAGAGTCGCGCCCGGTGCGTACTGGTGTTGATGCCCAGTTTGATGGTGATTTGCTGACATTAGCCGCCGCCGACGGCTTTAGATTAGCCGTATACAAACTGCCTCTTGCCGTCCCGGTTAGCCAGAAGACCGAGGTCATTATTCCAAGCCGAACCTTGGCTGAGCTAAATCGGCTTATGGTTGATGAGGAGGAGGCAGTTGAGATAACAGTAAATCCTAAAAAGAGCCAGGCTCTATTTCGCTTGAAGAATATTGAGCTGGTATCCCAGCTTGTTCAGGGCACCTTTCCCCAATATACCCAGCTTATTCCCCAGAGCTACACTACCCAGGCAATAGTTAGTGTCGCTGAATTCTTAAGAGCGACCAAGACAGCTTCTATCTTTGCCCGTGATGGCAGTGGCATTGTCCGTTTAGTGATAACTCCGGGTGGTGAGCTAACCCCGGGCAAGATAACTGTTTCAGCCCGTTCTGAAGAGATAGGCGATGATGTTGGTGAGATTGATGCTATTGTCGAGGGTGAGGAGGCAAAGATTGCCTTTAATGGCAAGTATCTAAGCGATGTGCTTAGTGTGCTTCATGAGGCACAGGTAGCCCTGGAGACGACCAATCCATCCAGCCCTGGCGTTATCCGCCCGGTAGGGGTGGATAACTATGTCCATGTCATCATGCCGATGTTTGTCCAGTGGTGATTTTCACTTTATAGAAAAGGCAAACGGTATCAAATATTTATACGCATATAAGGGCAAACATCCCCATGTTTGTTCAGTGGTCATTAGGGAATAAGGTTCCTCTTTCTGCTGTCGCCTCTCGGCTCGTTCTCTGTCTAACCTTACACGAGTCCTCTGCTGGTAAAGCCACGCCTTGAGCCGATTGAGGTCTCTCATCTGGTCATCGCTGATAGATGAGCATTCTGAGTGCTGCAGAGCTGAGAGACGAGTCTTGACAAGCAGATGCCGTGGATGTAGTATCTAATACAGATGGTAACGGAGTAGAATTAACTCATCGCGAGTTGAAATGGGAAATGTCGGACTAGAAGACTGGGTGGAACGGGATGACACTCAATATTTCTTAAAAAGGAGGAACAGTAATGTATGCACAGCTGTTTATGTTTACGTTAGGGCCGGGAATGCGGTCGACAGCAGAGAAAATTGCGGATCAGTTTGCTTCCAAACATAAGACCATCAAGGGTTTCAAAAGCGTGACATACATAGGTGATGAGACAGTAGGTGAGTATGGCTCGCTGAGCCTATGGGAGTCAAAAGAAGAGGTTGAGGCCGCTGGTGAAGTCTTGGGTCCCCAAATAGAACAGGCCCTTAGCGGGATCGTTAAAGGGCCACCGACCCGTCGGTTATTTGAAGTTTACGAACCGAAAGCGTAAGTTAGTGGGTGGTCCTCTGGCGCACATCTTCTGGAGGCTACAGTCCGCCTCGAGCGACGATTTGCCTCAACTTTGAAAGTCATAGGGCGGATCTGACAGACTGTTTTATCCGGAGAGAATTATTTGTCCGCCAAGCAATGCACATTTGCTTGGATTATTACTTTCGCCTATCTATCCCTTGATATAGACGCTGAAAACGGAATTGAATAGCCATACGCATCGCTGGACAGACATCCCGATGTTTGTGCAGTGGTGACCTTTTGATCATCGAAAAAGAATTAGGGGATTGTTCAGTTTATTAAAATTAGCGATACATGAGTTGCAACAACTAAGGTTCTAAATATAGAATAGTAATGCGTTGGGAAAAAGTCAGAGTTCTATAAACCCTATGGGCACTGATTTAAAAGATCTCGTGCAATTGAATAAGTCCCATATTAAACCTGCTGCTGAAGTGCTGACTCGGGCATTTCAAAATTACCCGGCACTTCAGTATTCCTTCCCCGACGAGTTCGAAAGGAAGAAAATAGCACCTTACTTTTTCCAGTATATCCTTAGTTATTGTGTTCGGTATGGTGAAACTTATGCTACATCTCCGAATCTGGAAGGCGTCGCCGCTTGGTTAACGTCTGATAATTATCCTATGACACTTTGGAGATCAATACGCTCCGTTCCACTTTCAATGATGATTAGTTTCGGCAGAGCGGGTGGCGCTAGAATGAAGTATTTTGGTGAGTATATAGACGCAATGCACAAGCGTCTGGCCCCTTTCAAGCATTGGTTTTTGCAGACCCTCGGGGTAGACCCTCAGTTTCAGAGAAAAGGCTACGCAGGTAAGCTGCTGCGCGCAAAGTTTGCCAGAATAGATGAAGAAGGTTTACCGTGCTATCTCGAGACTCTGGACGAAATAAATGTCCGGCTATATGAGCACTTCGGTTTTAAGGTAATCGAGAAATCTGCCATTCCCGAAACTAAGCTTACTAATTGGGCTATGTTAAGAGAAAAGTCCAATGAGCTACGCACGAGCTCAAACTTGGATAAACAATAGCTTGTTTTTTACTAATTGCAAGTTGTAGACTCTACTATTTTTATTATGAATTAACATACATCCCGATGTTTGTACAGTGGTAGATAAGCAGTGACCAAGCGGCGGATTGATAGCTTGATAGTTGAGAGGGGGTTGGTGGAGAGCCGAGCCAAGGCTCAGGCGCTCATTATGGCTGGGGAGGTAATGGTCGAGGGAAAAGCTGTTATTAAGCCGGGAACTCTGGTAAATGAGGAGGCGGTAATTACTATACTTGAGCCGCCTCCTTTTGTTAGCCGGGGTGGGCTTAAGCTTGAGCATGCTCTGGATAAATTCCAGCTTGATGTCTCGGCTAAGGTAGTGGCTGATGTTGGGGCATCAACCGGTGGCTTCACCGATTGCCTGCTCAAGCACGGGTCAAGCCGGGTTTATGCTATTGATGTCGGCTATGGTCAGCTAGACTACCGTTTGAGGCAGGATTCACGGGTGGTGGTTATGGATAGGGTCAATGCCCGCTATCCTATCCCTGTGCCGCAAAAGGTAGATTTGGCTACTATGGATTTGTCCTTTATCTCAGTGGAGAAGGTAATACCATCTGTAGCTAGGTTAATCAAAGATAATGGTTATTTACTAGTGCTCATCAAGCCACAGTTTGAGGCTAGGAGAGGGGAGGTGGGCAAGGGGGGAGTGATTAAGCAGCCTCTAGTGCATGCCAGAGTTCTGGGGCGCTTCATCGCCTGGGCGATAGAGCATGGCATCAGGCTGAAGGGACTGGTGGCGTCACCTATCCCCGGTGCTTCAGGAAATAAGGAATTTTTTGTTCTACTGAGGTTGACATAATGCTTAGGAAGAGTGTTGCTCTGGAAATAGAGGGCTTAAACATTGTTGGTGAGCTTTACTTGCCCGGTGAAGGTAAGGGTTTGTTTCCTACTGTTTGCATTTGTCATGGTATTCCGGCTAAGAGCCCCGACCCCAATCATAAAGACTACCCCCTACTGGCGGAAAGGATTTGCCACCACGGCTTTGCCGTATTGACTTTCAATTTCAGAGGGACGGGGGCTAGCGGTGGGAATCTTGACATTTCGGGCTGGACCAGGGACCTGAAGGCAGCTATTGATTATTTATGCACTTTGCCTGAGGTGAATAAGTCTCATCTGTCACTGCTCGGTTTTAGCGGTGGAGCTGCTGTGTCAGTATATGTGGCAGCACAGGATAGGCGGGTATCATCTGTTGTAACCTGTGCCTGCCCGGCAGAGTTTAGCTTCCTTACTGAGGTTAATGAACCGCAGGCTGTTGTCAACCACTTTCGCAGCATTGGCGCCATCAGGGATAAGGATTTCCCTCACTCTGCTCAAGAGTGGCTTAGTGGCTTCAGGCTGATTAGCCCTATTAAATATGTAGCTAGAATTTCTCCCAGACCATTACTATTGGTGCATGGCAACAGGGATGAGACTGTTGAGGTCAGTCATGCCTATAAGCTATATGATGAAGCCGGGGAACCTAAGCAGCTAATCATAATTGATGGAGCCGAGCACGAGCTACGGCAAAATGATAGGGCAATGGCTGCTGTTTTGGACTGGCTGAAATCTCACGCCCCAATTAGTGGTTTAGGATAGGTTATTATAAATTGACCTACAAATAGAAAATAGTTTATAATTAATATATAAGGTTAGTCGAGCAAAATTGAGAGGCAGTAAACTTGTACGAGTGTTGCGGCGTTTTTGGTGTTTATGCCCCCAATGAGGATGTAGCTCGGCTTACCTTTTTTGCTCTATTTGCTCTTCAGCACCGCGGTCAAGAGAGTGCTGGCATTGCTACCACTGATGGCAAGAGACTCCAGGTTTATGCCCGGATGGGGTTGGTGTCCCAGGTATTTAATGAAGATTCGTTAAGTCAGCTCAGCGGTGATATTGCCATCGGTCATAATCGCTATTCCACCAGAGGTTCCAGCCGGGTAGCTAATGTCCAGCCTATTTTGGTAGGCACCCATTCAAATACTATTGCCATAGCCCATAACGGGAATATTGTTAATGCTGAGCACCTGTATGAGGAACTCTCTGAGCAGGGCTATACCTTTCACACCTCCACCGATACTGAGGTTATCGGCAACCTCATCCTTTCTTCCCCTGAGAAAAACTGGATAGACAAGATAAGCTATGCTATGCGTCGGCTTCAGGGGGCGTATTCTCTAGTAATTATGACTAACCATAGTTTGTATGCAGTTCGTGGCCCCTTGGGTGTGCGTCCGCTATGTCTGGGGGCTATTGATAGCGGCTGGGTTATAGCCTCAGAGAGTTGTGCCCTCGACCATATAGGAGCCAGTTTTGTCAGGGAGATTGAACCGGGTGAGATAGCTTCTATCACTGAAAATGGTGTTGATACCTACCAGGCAGAGTTGAGTAGAAGAGCGCTGTGCATCTTTGAGTATATCTACTTTGCCCGTCCTGATAGTGTGATTAATGGTCGGCTGCTTTACCCGGCACGGCAGGCTATGGGAGAGGGGCTGGCTGAAGAACACCCGGTAGATGCCGATTTGGTTTTGGGTGTGCCTGATTCAGCCACCGCTGCTGCCATCGGTTATTCCCGCCGGTCAAATATCCTCCTATGCGAAGGACTGCTCAAGAATCGCTATGTGGGGCGAACATTCATTGAACCTGACCAGCGAATCAGAGACCTCGGCGTTAAACTAAAATTTAACCCCTTGCCCCAGATGCTGGATGGTAAGCGAGTGGTGGTGATTGACGATAGCATTGTCCGTGGCACGACTACTCCCCAGGTGGTGAAGCTGCTGAAAAGGGCAGGAACCAAAGAGGTGCATATTCGTATCTGCGCTC
>JAUWEU010000041.1 GCA_030608125.1 Dehalococcoidia bacterium | reverse complement strand
GCCGCTTGAAATATGGTGATTCCCCCCTCTACCATTAGCTCCTTATTGTCTATAGTCAAGGAAACTGTTGCCATTCTCTCCTCCGTTATCTATTTAAGTCACACCTCAAACATCGCCTGGCTTCCCTGACCGCCATCTCCTTGGAGAAGCCCAGATTGACTTCTCTAAAGTCAGCCATTCGCTTATCCGCCGGTAGCGCTGGCATCTCCTGGCGCGGCCCTGTCTCAACTTGCCCCTCCTCCCAAGGAACATCAACGGGTCTCTTACTCTCGGCGAGCCGATTTATCCTCATATCCTCTCCCTGAAGATACTTGTTTATAGAGATGGCAGCCTGCTCCCCGGCAGCCATGGCCTCAATCACCGTGGCCGGCCCGGTCACGTCATCCCCGGCGGCAAACACGCCAGCGTGCTGAGTAGCCAGGGTAACCGGGTCAACAACGAAGGTATTTGCCTTGGCTATCTCTAACCCCTCGTCTCCCCGCAAGAAGGAAGTATCAGGCTGTTGACCAATAGCAGCTATTACTGTATCTACTCTCAGGGAGAACTCTGAACCCTCTATGGCAACAGGGCGTCTCCGCCCGCTAGCGTCATACTCACCTAGTTCAGTGCGAATACACTCTAAGCTTTCTACTTGGCTGTCTCTGCCCAATACCTTGGAGGGAGCTGTCAGATAGAGAAACTTGATGCCCTCATGCTCTGCCTCTGAAATCTCCTCCTTGTTGGCAGGCATCTCCTCCGGTGACCTTCGATAGACGATAGTGACCTCCTTAGTGCCTAGTCGGAGGGATGTCCGGGCAGTATCCAAAGCTACATTACCACCACCGATAATCGCTACCCTGCTGCCTAGGGTAACCTTCTTCCCCAAGTTAACATCTCGCAGGAAAGAGCCACCATCAAAAACGCCTTTCAGTTCTTCACCTTCGATGCCCAACTTTAGACCCTTATGGGCACCGATGGCTATCAATACTGCTTTATAGCCCTGTTGGAAGAGGTCGGCCAGGGATAAACGGGGACCAATAGGGGTGTTGGTCTTAATCTCCACACCCAGGCTGGTAATAAAGTCAACGTCAGCTTGCAGCACCTCCCTGGGTAGCCGATACTCCGGGATACCCACGGCTAGCATACCTCCTACCACCGGCAGGGCTTCAAAAACGGTAACCTGGTAGCCCCATCTTGCCAGGTGATAGGCGGCATTAAGCCCGGCTGGGCCTGAGCCCACAATAGCCACCTTTTCCTCTCGGCGCTTGGCTACCCGAACCTTGGTCTGAACGCCAGTCTTAGCCCCGTAATCAGCGGCAAATCGCTTCAGGGTGTTGATGGCCACCGGCTCATCTATATCGCCTCGCCGGCACTTATCTTCACAGGGATGATGACACACACGACCGCATACTCCAGCTAGGGGATTCCTCTGCCTTACCAGGTTTAGTGCCTCCTCATATCTCTCCTCCCCGATTAAAGCAATATATCCTACGGCATCTACGTTAATAGGGCAGGTATGCTCACAAGGGGCATAAACTAGGGCATCACAGGCCGCAGCCGGGCAACGCTTCTGCCTAATATGCGCCTCGTATTCATCGCGGAAATACCTTATGGTGCTTAGCACCGGGTTAGGAGCAGTTTGCCCCAGTCCACATAGAGCAGTGTCCTTAACCTCCTCAGCCAACTCGGTGAGTAGCTCTATGTCGCCTTCAACACCTTTTCCCTCGGTGATTCGGGTTAGTATCTCCAGCATCCGCTTGGTGCCCAAGCGGCAGGGAACACACTTGCCACAAGACTCAGCCTGTGTAAAGGCTAAGAAGTATCGGGCTATATCCACCAGGCAGGTAGTTTCATCCATCACTACCATCCCCCCTGACCCCATGATAGCTCCGATAGACTCCAGGGAGCCGTAATCCACAGGTAAATCCAAGTATCTTTCCGGTACACAGCCTCCCGATGGACCACCCATTTGCACTGCTTTAAATTTCCTCCCCCGGGGCACCCCACCGCCAATATCGGAGACCACTTTTCTTATCGGGATACCAATGGGTACCTCAACCAAACCAGTATTATTGATCTTGCCGGCGAGGGAGAATATCTTGGTTCCCTTACTCTGCTCCGTGCCTACGCTGGCATACCAATCAGCCCCGTTGAGGATGATGGAGGGTATATTGGCATATGTCTCCACATTATTGATATTGGTGGGTTTGCCCCATAGGCCTGATTGGGCTGGGAATGGGGGACGAGGCCGCGGCATACCCCTTTTACCTTCGATGGAGGCTAGGAGAGCCGTCTCTTCTCCGCATACGAACGCTCCAGCGCCTTCCTTTATCCTTATCTCAAGATCAAATCCAGAGCCCAAAATATTCTGTCCGATGAGCCCCAGTTCTTGTGCCTGGGCTAAGGCTATCTTTAGATGTTCCACGGCAATGGGGTATTCAGCCCGTACATAAATAAAACCTGTCTCGGCTCCCATGGCATAGGCGGCAATAAGCATCCCTTCCACCACGCTATGGGGGTCACCCTCTAGCATAGCTCGGTCCATAAAAGCCCCTGGGTCTCCCTCATCTCCGTTGCACACGATATACTTGACATCGCTGGGACTAGCTCGGACGAAACTCCATTTTCTGCCGGTGGGGAATCCGGCTCCACCTCGCCCCCGTAGTCCAGATTCTGTCACCTGGTTGACTATTTCCTCCGGCACCATCTTAAACAGGGACTTCTCCAAGGCGGAATATCCGCCACGGGCGATGTAATGCGATATATTTGTCGGACTTATCACCCCGCAGTTGCGAAGCACGTTCCTCTGTTGTCCCTTATAAAAGGGGACATCACGCTCATAAGTAATCCTTTGCTCACTTTGGGGGTCGGGGTAAAGCAAGCGCTCGATGACTCTACCCCTTTTCAGCGTTTGCGAAATAATGTCGGCTATGTCCTCAGGAGTTACCTGTTGATAGAAGATGCCTTGAGGTTCGATGACTATAACCGGAGCCCGGGCACAAAAGCCGTGACAGCCGGTGTCCCGAATCTCCACCTTGTTCCCCAAGCCCTGTCTTTCCAGTTCCTCCTCGAAGGCGTCTCTAACTTGCTCAGCGCCGTAGGCTCGACAGCCAGTCATGCAGATTCGAACACAGGTCTTGTTGGGGTCCATTTTGGCGATGAGTTGGTTGCGAAGGTCTTGCAGTTGTTCAGCGTTTCTGAGCTTTTCCATCAAGATTCCTTTTCCGACCGTGCGTAGCTCTCAACAACAGTTCTGGCTTTCTGGGGGTCAAGCCTACCGTAATAAGAACGATTAAGCATCATCACTGGGGCCAAAAAGCAGGTTCCCAGACAAGCCACCGTCTCCAGAGAGAACTGCAAGTCATTGGTGGTTTCTCCCTCATTTATGCCTAGGGTCTGTGATAGGGTCTTCAGGATGGAGCCGCTCCCTCGGACATGGCAAGCTGTTCCCCGACAGACCCGTACTGTGTTTTTACCACGCGGGGCTAGGTGGAACTGAGCATAAAACGTGACTACCGCGTAGATCC
The DNA here is from genome assembly GCA_030608125.1 of Dehalococcoidia bacterium. The sequence goes on along the minus strand of JAUWEU010000041.1, from coordinate 3,346 downwards.
GACTCAGCGGAATCTTGGCGTCCCGGCTTAAACGAGCTAAGACCTGTTCAGGAAGGTAGCCATAGACCATTTGGGTCTCTTGTAACATGGGGATCAGAGCCCCTTCCTCAAACTGGTATTTTTTTAAGATTGGGTCCAAAAGCGATAGGTCTATATTGTTGGGTATTACGATTCTCCTCCGGTTAATCCAGATGCGCCAAGCAACACAGTGGTGCTCTTCTTCACCCTGACCTCAGTGCCATCAATGGTCAAATTAATCTCATCCATCTAGGATAATCCGTTGACACTTTGGGCAGCTTGTTTAAGCGGCTTCATTATACAAGGAAGTTAGTTCTTTTTCAATGCCTGTGCGCTGAGGTTTACCTTCTGGAGGTCAAGAAGTGAATGACATATATGAAGTAAATATTGGGGGTATTGCCTATTGAGCTATGTTTGTCTATAATTCTTGTCATAATGAGTCAACCTAGGGTATGCATAATAATCCCGGCTATCAATGAGGAAGCGACTATAGGGCAGGTCATTGATGAGATACCCAGGCAAGCTCTGCAACAAGACGGTTATCTAGTTGACATACTGCTTGTTGATGGCAATAGTACTGACCGGACTAGGCAGGTTGCCCAAGAAAAAGGTGCCGAAATTATCATTGAGCCTAGGAAGGGCAAGGGCAGAGCGGTAAGGATTGGCTTGGAGTCGGTGACATGTGACTTCATCTTTATACTTGATGCCGATTATACTTATCCACCTACTTATATTCCGGCTATGCTTAATATTCTGCAACATGGCTATGATGTGGTAATTGGGTCAAGGTTAAGAGGGGAAAGAGAAAGAGGGAGTATAAGCCGCCTAAACATGGTAGGCAATCGCTTACTCACCTTAATGGCAAACATTTTGTATCAGACCAGAATAAGCGACTTGTGCACTGGTTATTGGGGGATTAAGGGCAAGATTACCAAAGATTTGAAGCTTAAAGCTAATGGCTTTGACTTTGAAGCTGAGCTGTTCACCCATATTGCTAAGAGAGGTTATTCCATAGGCGAGGTGCCCATATACTATCGCCGACGCCAAACACCTTCCAAGCTAAGCTCGCTGAGGGACGGGATTAAGATAGCATGGAAGTTAATAACCGAAAGATTCTGATTGCATTTAGTAGTAGAGGATTTACCTAATGGCATCAAAGCTGCCCAAGATATCCATAATCACCCCTTGTTATACTATTGCCAGGCTTAAAGATATTACCGAGCTACTGGATAGCATTCATATCCAGACTTATGAAAATATTGAGGTGCTGATTGTAGCTGAGAGGTCGCTAGAGCTGGCAGGTAGCATTAGAAGCTATGTGGAGGAGAAGGGCTACCACAATACCCAGGTACTGTATAATCAGGAAGAGTGGGGTTCTTATTCAGCCAGGAATCTGGGCATTAGACAGGCTCAGGGTGATATTATTGCTTTTATCGATGATGATGCTCTTCTTTTTCCTGATTGGGCAGAAGAGACTGTCAATACCTATGCTGATGATGACTCAATTATTGGTCTTACCGGACCTATCCTACCTTTATGGGAGCAGGACTCAATGGCGTGGTTCCCTAGGGAATTATATTGGATATTTTCCTGCACTTATTGGGATTGGACCGAGAAGACAGAAGTGAGAAATGGCTATGGAACCAACATTTCCTTCAGACGGGACGCTTTCCATTGTTGTGGTCTGTTTAAGAGTAGCCTGGAGATTAAGGGGCAGGGCAAAAGCGATTGGCAGAGACCAGGGGCTAAGGAGACTGAATTCTCGCTAAGAGTAACCCAGAAAACAGGCAAGCGTATTATCTACAACCCTAGTATAAGAGTGAAGCATAAGGTTTATCGTTATCGGCTTTCCACGAATTTCATTGCCAGGAGAGCTTACTGGGAAGGCTATGCCAAAGCCCTGCTTAATAGATGGTATCGCCCTAGTGATAAGAGATTATTAGTCACTGAGTATGACCTCCTCCGTCGCATCTTCTTCAATCTATTACCCCGTTCGCTGGGTCTTCTTTTCAAGCACCCGATGATTGCTACCCGCCAGCTATGGGTTACGGCAGTGGTGTTATCCTGTGTTGCTGGTGGCTACCTTGGTTATAATCTATCCCATCTTTGGGGTCGGGGTCAGCTTTTATGAGGATACGGGACCGGCTAAGTTTCTACCAATATGTCTTAACCAAGAACATGGCTGAACAAGCTCAGTTTGATTACGAAAATTTCAAAACAGCTCGTGACATTTTATGCGCTTATGCCGGAGATATAGCCGGAAAAACTATCTTAGATATTGGCTGTGGTCGGTTATACCCTCAGACCCTCTTATTTCATAGTGTTGGAGCCAAGGTAACCGGGATAGACCATGCCTATATTGGGGTTAATGACCCAGTTCACCTCAAGTATTGGCGAAGCCTTACCCAGGGCGGCTTAGATGGTTTCGGAAGAGATATCCTATATGCTCTGCTGGGTAAAAATAAGGCTTACTATCGGCGGCTTGGAAGCCTTATTGGCTTTGAGCTGAGTTCCCAAGGCTTGGACATCGTACAGATGGCTGTAGAGAATATATCGTTTCCTGATAATGCATTTGACATTGCCGTTTCTAATGATGCTTTTGAACATATAGCCGATGTCCCCAAGGCTATTTCCGAGGGTAGGTAGTGTAAACTAAGGACGGTTAATCTATGAGAATCCTTGAGGTCAGTGTTGGCTATTCCCCACCCCTCGGCGGCGTTGCCCAGCATGTTAAGAATATTAGTGAGAGGTTGGCCAGGAAGCACGAGGTTACTGTTTTTACTCATAACTATAGGGGTATGTTGCCCAGGGAAGAAAGGATAAATGGTGTCTTGGTCAAAAGATTCAAGAGTTTTTCGCCTAATGCTGCCTACCACCTATCGTTTGAGATGCTAAACGAACTTAGAAAGTCTGAGTTTGATATAGTCCACGGGCACAATTATCATGCCCTACCCCTGTACTTTTCAAGGTATGCCAAGAGGAAGAAATTTGTGGTAACCCCTCACTATTATGGACACGGGTATACTCTGTTTCGGGATTTCCTTCTTAAGCTATATAAACCCTTCGGTAACAGGATATTTGCTGACGCTGATGCCATTATCTCGGTGTCAAATTATGAGAAGGAGCTTTTACTCAAAGACTTTGGCTTGGATGAGGGTAGGATTAGTCTGATTCCCAATGGAATTGACTGGACGGAATTCGCTGGTGGAAGGGGACAAGAGAAGACCAAAACCATTCTTTATGTTGGTCGGCTGGAAGAGTATAAGGGAGTGCAGTATATAATCCAGGCATTACCTTTGCTGGATGACGACTTCTGTCTGGAAATAGT
>JAUWEU010000082.1 GCA_030608125.1 Dehalococcoidia bacterium | reverse complement strand
TGGTGAGTTACGCTATGGAGAAGGGCAAATCGTTTAGTGAGCTTAGCCTTACTGAATATAAGGCTTTTTCTCCCTTATTTGGAGAAGATATTTACTCAATTACCATAGAATCATCTCTGGCGGCTAGGGATATTATTGGTGGCACTGCCCCGAAGCAGGTAGAGCAGGCGTTAGCCACCGCCCGAAAAATAGTTGGAGACTTCAGTCTTGGAAAGTAAACCTCAGGTCAAGCTTGCTCCGTCTATCCTCTCTGCCGATTTTGGTCGTCTTGGTGAGCAGGTAGCTGAGGCGACTAAGGCTGGCGCTGACTATATTCACATAGATGTCATGGACGGGCATTTTGTACCTCAAATAACTGTCGGTGCTCCGGTCGTAGCCGCTATCCGTAAATGGACTAATCTTCCTCTGGATGTCCACCTTATGATTGAGGCACCGGAACAGCAAATCAGTCAATTTGTTGATGCCGGGGCAAATATTATCACCGTTCATATAGAAGCCTGTCCTGATATTCACCGAGCGGTGCAAACAATTAAGGAAGCCGGGACTAAGGCTGGAGTTGCCCTCAACCCAAGCACGCCTATAGCCACGCTTATGGATGTTCTTTCTTCTATTGATTTAGTCCTAGTAATGACAGTTAATCCCGGTTTTGGTGGGCAGACCTTTATTGAGGCTATGCTAGATAAGGTAGCCAGCTTGCGTGCCGAGCTGGACAGAAAGAATTTGGCTACCGAGCTAGAAGTGGACGGTGGCATCAATGCTGAGGTTGCTCCTAAAGTAGTGAAAGCCGGAGCTAGGGTATTAGCAGCCGGGTCAGCCGTGTTTAATTCAGGACAAACTATAAGTGAAGCCCTGGGGAAGATACGGGCTAGCTTGGAAGTAGCTTTTTAGCCACTTTGTGCTGATTGCGCAGGCATCTAGTGCATAGGTTAAGCCGTTTTGGCTGACCATCTACGATAATGGTAACCGGGTGAATATTGGGCATCCAGCGACGCTTGGTGTGGCGTTTGGAGTGGCTGATATTGTGACCGAATTGAGGTGACTTCCCACATAAATCGCACTTCAATATTTCTTCTCCTTTGACTATCAAGTAGCTTTGTTGTAAAATATTAGTTTAATATTAGCACGGACAAACCTGTTTGGCAAGGAGGGGTGGAATGAAACAAGTTGAATCTATCACCGGGCAAGAGCTAAGGGAGATGTTTGCTACCGCTACTACCTGGTTAGAGAAGAGTGTGCCAGATATTGATGCCCTGAATGTTTTCCCTGTACCTGATGGCGATTGCGGGACTAATATGTTGCTTACCATGCGTTCCACTATTGAGGAAGCCTACCAGGCTCCTGACCGTAGTGCTTCAGCAGTGGCGCAAGCTATGGCTAGAGGAGCACTAATGGGAGCTCGGGGAAATAGCGGGGTAATCCTGTCACAGATTTGGCGTGGTCTAGCCCAGGGTTTGGCGAAGAAGGAATCGTTTACTGGCAGTGACCTGGCTGATGCCTTACTCCAGGCATCCACGATGGCTTATAAGGCGTTAAGCAACCCCGTGGAAGGAACTATTCTGACTGTGGTTAGAGAAGCGGCATCGGCTGCTGAGGCACAAGCCTCCAGCGGCAACGGCGACCTGATATCGGTTATGGAGGCGACAGTTAATGCCGCCAATGAGTCGGTAGCTAATACCCCTAGCCTGCTGCCGGTGTTGAGGGAGGCTGGAGTGGTGGATGCTGGTGGGCAAGGTCTATATACCATTCTGGAGGGGGCGCTCCGTTACCTTAGGGGCGAGACAGAGCAGATGCAGTTCCGCAAACCCCAAATGATTGCCAGTAATATACCTCTGGTTACCAGGTTGCCACACATGGTGTCAGTGGAGGAGGTGCCCTATGGATATTGCACTAATCTTGTGATTAAGGGAGAGGGGCTTAACCCGGATAAGCTCAGAAGAAGGCTGGGGAAGAAAGGGCAATCTTTAATCGTCGCCGGTGATGAATCTACACTTAGGATTCATATCCATACCTATGACCCGGGCAGTATTATCCATTATGCTGCCTCCCTAGGCACTCTGCATGAGATAAGTATACTGAATATGGATGAGCAGTATCAGGACTTCTTGAAGATGCAAAAGGAGAGGATGCCAGCGGTTGACATAGCTGTAGTTGCTGTTGTCTCAGGTGATGGGCTTAGTGATATTTTTACCAGCCTAGGGGTGGCGGCTATTGTCCCTGGTGGACAGACAATGAACCCTAGCACCAAGGATTTGCTTCAGGCTGCAGAGTTAGTGGTTTCAGACAAGGTTATTATTTTGCCTAATAACAAAAATGTAGTGCTTACCGCTGAGCAGGTTCAGTCTTTAACTACCAAAGTTATTAAGGTGGTACCTACAGAAACAACTCCACAGGGGGTGGCTGCCCTCTTAGCCTTTGACTATGAGGCTGACCTGGAAACGAACGCTCAGCTTATGACAGAGGCAAAATCAGCGATAAAGACTATTGAAATTACCCGAGCTGTGCGCTCAACTCAGCTAAATGGTCTGACCATTAAGAAGAAACAGGCTATCGGTCTTCTGGACGGAGATCTGCTAGCGGTAGGTAATAATACTACCGATGTCCTTAGTAAGATGCTGACTAAGCTAGATTTAAACAAAGCTGAAATAATTACCATCTACTATGGAGCGGATACCGAGCTAGCTGAGGCGGAACAGGTCAGCGCCAGTATTCGTGAGCAGTATCCCCAACTTCAGGTTGATGTAGTTCGGGGAGGTCAGCCTCACTATAACTATATTGTCTCCATAGAATAAAAAATAAGGAGGATTTTTGCTATGACAGTCAAAATTATAACCGATAGTCTATCTGATATTACCAGTGATATAGCTCAAGGGCTGGGAATTACCGTTGTGCCTCTAACCGTATCTTTTGGTCAGGAATCCTTTCTTGACCGGGTTACCATGACCACCGATGAATTCTATTACAGGTTGACTCACGATGCTAACTGGCCTAAAACCACGCAGCCTCCTCCCGGCGATTTCGTTGATGTCTACAACAAGCTAGCTGAGGAAACCGATGAAATTCTAGTTATCACTCTGTCGGCTAAGCTCAGTGGCACCTATCAGTCGGCGCTTGCCGCCAAGAGTATGGTAGAGGAGAAATGCCGTATTGAAGTGATTGACTCGCTAACGGTGGCGATGGGTCTGGGGTTGATAGTTATTGCTGCGACTAAGGCAGTCCAGGCTGGGGCAAACCTGGACGAGGTTGCTGATTTGGTGCGTAGGGCTATACCTCGGTCGCACCTTATTGCCTTTTTTGACACCCTCAAATATCTAGCCAAGGGGGGTCGCATCGGCAAGGCACAGGGGCTGCTGGGCGCAATGTTATCAATAAAGCCAATACTTACGGTGAAGGATGGCGAAATGTCTCCTTTAACCAGGGTTCGCTCCAGAGCGGCAGGTATGGATTATCTATACAATTCTGTAGCTGGCTTCCCTAACATTGAGGGGCTGGCGGTGGAGCATGCTACTACCCCTGATGATGCCGACAAGCTGGTTGAGCGCTTCAGCTCGTTATTCCCCAAGGAGCGTATCTACAGGTCAACAATCAGCCCGGTGGTGGGAACATATGCCGGACCTGGTGCCATGGCGGTATCCGTTCTGGAGGCAGAAACCAAGTAGTTGATGACTGTCAAGGTTGTTACTGATAGTGTCTCTGACCTGCCACTCGAAATAGCCGAAGAGCTAGGGATTACAGTAGTTCCGCTGCATGTTCGCTTTGGCACCGAGGTCTATCGTGATGGCGTTGACCTGACTGCTGAGCAGTTCTACGATAGGCTAGTGCATAGCAAAACCCTACCCGTCACTTC
>JAUWEU010000094.1 GCA_030608125.1 Dehalococcoidia bacterium | reverse complement strand
TGGCGAGACAGCGTCTTACGGTGCTGGTGACGACGATGTCTGGCTGATAAAGACTGATTCCAGCGGCAATAAGGTGTGGTCTAAGACATTTGGTGGCACAGGCCACGACCGGGGCTTCTCAGTTCAGCAGACATTGGATGGTGGTTATATCATCGTTGGCGAGACAGCGTCTTACGGTGCTGGTGACGACGATGTCTGGCTGATAAAGGTTTCGGCAACTGGAGAAGGAGGCCGAAAAGGCGATTTCGACAACGACGGCGATATTGACATATTTGATTTTGTCTACTTCGCTGATGCCTATGGCTCAGAGGCAGGAGACCCTAACTACAATGCCATTGGTGACTTCGACGATGATGGTCATATTGACATTTTTGACTTTGTCGACTTCGCCGATGTTTATGGAACCTGATAATTAGCGCAAGTCACCTGTATGCTATACCACAGAGTCAACATAGCTGCGGTCAAGGAAGAGCAGACTTACATAGGCGTGAAACTTGTCAGTGATTGGTTCAAAGGCGTAAAATGCGCCTATGCAGTTGGCTATAGATACTTCAACAGACACAGCTAGCCTGGCTCTGGTCCAAGACGGCGAAGTGCTGGCTGAGTTAACCTGGCGCTGTGGACAAAACCATACTGTCCAGCTACTACCCCACCTGGCTCACCTACTAGATAAGACCGAAGCAAATCTTCAGTCTCTCAGTGGTATCATCGTAGCCAGGGGACCGGGAAGCTTTAATGGCTTACGAGTGGGAATTGGTACAGCCAAGGGACTAGCCTTTAGCCTGGGAATCCCAATAGTTGGTATCAGCACCCTAGAAGTAGCCGCCTACCAGCATGCTGAAACCGGTTTGCCTATCTGCCCGATACTTAATGCCGGTAGAGGGGAGATTGCTACCGCTATATACCAAAAGAAACAAAATGTGTGGCGTCAGCTTGTTAGTGAGCATATAACTACTGTTGACGCTCTATGCTCACAGATAACCACCAAGACCATATTTTGCGGGGAATTCACACCATTTATCGCCACCGAGCTAAGAAAACAGCTTAAGCAAAGAGCAATAATACCACCTCCAGCTACTAGATTGCGGCGAGCCAGTTTTCTGGCTGAGTTAGGGCTTAAGCGGCTTGAGGCAGGCGACTATGATAACCCAGCTACTCTACAACCGCTATACCTCAGGCGACCACCAATCACTAAACCCAAGCATCGCTAATGAATCAGAATAGAGGAAAACTAAAAGCAATGTCTAAAGCTGTTATCTGGGACATGGATGGGGTAATTGCCGATACTGCCCCCTATCACTTTAAGGCATGGCAAGAAGTCTTCCAAAAAAGAGAGGTGAACTTTACCGAAGAGGATTTCAGGCGTAACTTTGGTCAAAGGAATGACACCATAATCAGGAATGTTTTGGGTGAAGGCTTGTCACCGAGCCAGATAGATACCATTGCTGGTGAGAAAGAGGAAAACTTCTGCCAAAGAGTAAGGCAGCACATAAAGCCACTACCGGGGGCAATAAAACTGCTCAAGTCACTTAGGGAGCACGGATTCAAGATGGCATTAGCCTCCTCGGCACCAATTGAAAATATCCGGTTGGTTACTCAAGGTCTCGGTATAAATAATTGCTTCCACGCCATTGTCTCAGGTAGGGAGGTAAAGGAGGGTAAACCCAGTCCTCAAGGCTTCCTACTAGCCGCTAAGAAATTGCGGGTTGCGCCGGAGAATTGCATTGTGGTTGAGGACGCGGTGGCTGGCGTTACCGCTGCCAAAAGAGCCGGGATGTGCTGCCTGGCAGTCACCAATACTCATCCCAAGACAAGCTTAATGGAGGCTGACCTTATAGTCGATACCCTGGAGGCAGTAACTGTGAGCGATTTAAAGCAGCTACTCAAACCTTAAGAGAAGGTTGAAGAGGCGAAGCCCTAAATACGATTCTAGGGTGGGAAGAAAGAGGTTGCTAAACAACCTCCATAAAAGGAGCTTTAAATGGAGAGGTCTTTAGTTCTTATCAAGCCTGATGCCATACAGAGAGGGTTAGCCGGCACTATTATTACTCGCTTAGAAAGCCAGGGGCTTAAGTTGGTGGCGCTCAAGATGCTTCACTTGGATAAAGCCTTAGCCAGACGGCACTACGCTATTCACCGAGACAAGCCTTTCTTTGAAAGCTTGGTAGATTATATTAGCTCGGCGCCGATAATTGCCATTATCTTTGAGGGTAAAAGGGCGGTAGAGGTAATCAGAGAAACGATGGGAGCAACTGACCCAGCCAAGGCTGAAGCCGGAACTATCAGGGGCGATTTCGGCTTAGATATAGGACGCAATACGATTCATGGCTCCGATTCAGTAGAGACTGCTGAGGAGGAAATCAAACTATTCTTTTCCGAGGATGAAATTTTTGGTTATTGAATCCTGACTACTGTGCTTGCCTGGCTCCATAGCTTATCCAACTGGTAGTATTCCCGCTCAATCGAAGCAAAGATGTGGACAATAACATCACCAAAATCAAGCAGGAGCCATCCTGAATCTACCGTTCCCTCATGATGATGAGGTAAAATACCCTCTTTCTTTAGTGCGTGCCCAACCTCATCATAAACAGCCTGAATCTGCCTATCACTATCACCGCTACATATCACAAAGTAATCAGCAAAGCTACACACCCCTCGGGTATCCAGTAGCACAATATCCGCTGCCTGCTTATCGCTAGCCGCTTCTACCGCCTTGCGTGCCACTTCTATCGCTTCCAGAAACTACCCCCTATGTAGAACTACTTAATTTATATTATATCATATCACACTCATATCACAATCGTAGTAGTACTAAATCTTAATGGGCTTGCCACCGCTAACCACGGTGCTATACTCATATATGTTAAGACCCTACAGCGTCCACCATAGATGTAATTAAGCATATTGCCAAGCTCAGGCTGGGCTGTTTAGAGATAGAATTTGGTGCAGGAGTAAAAATGGGCTAGTATTAGGTTTTTATTTTCCTATTTACTGTGATTTCTGATATAATGTATAGT